>JAGWUU010000142.1 GCA_028868335.1 Sphingomonadales bacterium
CGTTCGGCCCGCGGAACACGATCGGGCAGCGCATCTGGCCGCCCGACATGTAGTTGGTCTTGGCGGCCGAGTTGATGATGTGGTCGATCGCCTGCATGGCGAAGTTGAAGGTCATGAATTCTATGACCGGGCGCAGGCCGCCCATCGCCGCTCCGGTGCCGATCCCGGCAAAACCGTATTCGGTGATCGGCGTATCAATCACGCGCTTGGGGCCGAATTCATCGAGCAGGCCCTGCGTGACCTTGTAGGCGCCCTGATACTCGGCCACTTCCTCGCCCATCACGAAGACGCGGGGATCGCGGCGCATTTCCTCGGCCATGGCATCGCGCAGGGCTTCGCGAACGGTGGAGGTTTTCATGTTGGTGTCAGCGGGAATCACCGGATCGGCAGGGCGTGAGGTTGGTTTCCGGGCGTCGTCCCGGACTTGATCCGGGACCGCTGGCGGCTGGGTGCTTCCCTTCGGCGTAGTGTCGGGAGTCACTTGCCTCCCTCCACCCTGCGCGGGAACGTCGGAATCCCCGCCAATCGTCGCGATCACGGTGCCGACCTTCACACCCTCGGTCCCTTCGGGCACGAGGATCTGGCCAATCACGCCTTCGTCGATCGATTCGAATTCCATCGTCGCCTTGTCGGTTTCGATCTCGGCCAGGATGTCGCCCGACTTGACCTCGTCACCTTCCTTGACCAGCCACTTCGCCAACGTCCCTTCTTCCATCGTCGGAGACAGGGCGGGCATCTTCAGTTCGATCGCCATCAGTAGCTCTCCACCAGGATGTCGGTGTAGAGTTCGGTCATTTCGGGCTCCGGTGAATTTTCCGCGAAATCGGCTGCTTCGTTGACGACGCTGCGAATACGCTTGTCGATATCCTTGATCGCATCCTCGCTGACGCCGCGCTTGATCAGCTCGGCCTTGGCAGCGTCGATCGGATCGTGCTTCTCGCGCATTTCCTGCACTTCCTCGCGGCTGCGGTACTTGGCGGGATCCGACATCGAGTGGCCGCGATAGCGATAGGTCTTGAGTTCCATCAGCACCGGCCCCTTGCCGGCACGGACATGGGCCAGGGCAACCTCGGCAGCGGCGCGTACTTCGAGCACGTCCATGCCGTTGACGTCCATGCCGGGAATGCGGAACGCGGTACCGCGACGGTAGAAGTGGGTTTCAGCCGAACCGCGCTTTACCGCGGTGCCCATGGCATAGCCGTTGTTCTCCACCACGAAGATGATCGGCAGGTTCCACAGCGCCGCCATGTTGAAGGCCTCATAGACCTGGCCCTGGTTCGAGGCGCCGTCGCCGAAATAGGCCATGCAGACGCCGCCGTCCTCGCTGTACTTGTGCGCGAAGGCAAGTCCGGTGCCGAGCGGCACCTGGGCGCCGACGATGCCATGCCCGCCGTAGAACTTGTGGTCGACGCTGAACATGTGCATCGATCCGCCCTTGCCGCGCGAGATCCCCGCGCCACGCCCGGTCAGTTCGGCCATGATCATCTTGGGGTCGATCCCATAGGCAAGCATGTGGCCATGGTCGCGATAGCCGGTGATCACGCTGTCACGCTCACCATCGAGCGCGGATTGCAGCCCGACCGCGACAGCTTCCTGACCGATGTAGAGGTGGCAGAACCCGCCGATCAGGCCCAGCCCGTAAAGCTGCCCGGCCTTTTCCTCGAACCGGCGGATAAGCACCATCTGTTCGTAGAACTTGAGCAACTCGGCATCAGACGCGACATAGCGTCGGCTGGCCTCATGGCTCTCCTGCAGGCTGCGGAGGGCGAAACTTTCGTCTGAGGCCGCCGACTTCGCGACGACCTTCCTGGTAGAAGGCGATTTGGCCAATTTCCTGGTACCCCGGGGAGTGGATCGGAATTTCTGCCTATAGGAGCAAGCTTCCGTAAGGGAAACACTCCCATACGTATTTTATATCCGGTCTTTGGCAGAAATTATGCCCCGACTCAGTTGAGCATCATCACCACTTCGTCGGGATGAACGACGTTGAGATTGCGACGGACCAGTTCGCCGGCCATGTCCGGATCGACGTGATCGGGGTTCAGCAAGGCGACACGGTTCTTCAACTCGTTACGCTGGGCGACAAGTTGTTGAACTTCCTTCTGTCGTTCGTTCAACAAGCGGCTGTTTTCACTCCACGCAAGCAGCCCGCTAGGTCCGACAAGCGCCATTGCCCCCATGAACAGCAGGCAGCCGAGCGCGACGATTTGCGTCACCTGCTCTTTCGCCAACTTCGGAAGTGAATGCTTGCCCCTCATGAGTCCTAAAGAATCACAGTTGATTCAGCGATTCAAGTTAAAAACGTCGGATCGGGTAAAAAGAAGCGCCCGGACCATATCGGCCCGGGCGCAGTTGCAAGGACGGAAGAACGTTGCGGGAGGGGGGTGTGACCTTCCGCCCTTGCCCCTGTTCAGCTCTTTGCTTTGGGTGCGGTGGCCGGTTCGGCATCCTGACGCTTGGCTTCGCTGGAGATTTCTGCGCTGCCCATGGCCGACACCAGGGTCGATCCTGAAGCCGAGAAGTTGTCTGCCGGAAGCAGCGCGGTGGCGTTGCCGGATTTGACCAGCAGTCCGGTGATCCGCCCGCGGCTGTCGGTGAAGACCTTGCGCACCTTGCCAACCTTGTCACCGCTGGCATTCACCACCTTCATGCCCGGCGTGACGACGAACTGAGTGGCGGCGGTAGCGGTGGCGACGGCATCGCCCGAGAGGTCGTAACTGCCGTCAGCCGCATCACCTCTGGCCGATCCCGATCCGTTCGCGCTGCCCGATCCGCTGCCGGAAAGGCCGTCAAGTGCGTTGGCGTTGCGCGCGACGCCGGCCGTCTTGCCCAGGGCACCCTTGGCCTGCGACAATCCCGTTGCGGGAACCAGACCGCCTTCGTTCGCGGCATTCGAGGCGGAACCGTTCGACCCGGAAGCCGAGCCGCTGGCCGAACCATTGGCCGCGCCGTTGCCCGAGGCGGTCAGGCTCTTGAGCGAGCCGGACAGCCCGCCCTGCCCTTCACCGCTGGCGTTGCCCGAAGCCTGCCCGGTGGTCGCCGCGCCGCGTTGGGTCAACCCGGCAACCTTGTCCTTGGCACTGCCGGTCGCCCTGCCCGTGCGATCGCGGGTGGCGGCAAGACCGTTGGCCGCGTGGTCGCGGGTGTTCGATGCAAGTTGCGAACCGCGGTCCTTGGCCGCCGACAGCGCACCCTGCACGGCATCCGTGCCTACGAGCTGGGCGTCGGCTCCACCATTGCCACCGCCCTGGGCCGCGCCGCTACCGCTGGCGTTGATGGTCCGCGCCGGGGTTGCCACCGTCTGATCGAGAACGCCCGAGGCAGAACCATTGGCCGAACCGTTGGCGCTGGCCTTGCCGCTCTTGGGATCGACGCTTTTGGTGACGTTCGCATCGAGCGTACCGGCGCCGTTAGCCAGGGTCGACGCGCCGGTCTGCGGCAAAGCGGGAATGGTGGGGATAGTGGGAATGTGCGGGATCATGCCACCCGCGGCACCACCGATTCCGCCGCCGAGTCCGCCGAGGATCTGGGCCTGGACCGGTGTGGTCGTCGAAAGCAGGGCGATAGCCGAGACAAAGATGAACTTGCGCATTGATCGTGTCCTTTCGGAATTGGCAGCGGAAGGTTTTCCTGCCGCTCAACTGGACAACGACCCCCGCACCGATTTTCCTTCATCGACGGCAAATTATTTTCAGCGACACGTCTCGCAGAGCAAACCGCGCCCTGTTCGCGGGTCGGGCAAGCGCTTCGCCAGCGGACGCGCCTCTACGTCGAGCGCGGGAGCAAGCTGGTCGTATCCGATCCCGCGATCCAGCGCCGCAGCCGCGCGCGCCGCGACCAGCGGCGTGGCATAGGAAGTACCGCGCACGGAAACATCCTCCCCCGCGGCATTGGGCGCCGCAATGTCTGCGCCCGGCGCGGCATAGTCGAGATGATCTGCCCTTCCCGCTTCGATCAGCGGACGGTTGCGCCGGTCCACTCCGGTCACGGCAATCACTCCGGGATAGGACGCCGGGAACGATGGCGGGGCGGCCGGCCCGTCGTTGCCTACCGCCGCGACGACCGCGACCTTGCGATTTCGCGCAGCAGCGACGGCGCGTTCGAGCAGAGGATTGCGCGGGCCGACCAGACTGATCGAGATGACCCGCGCTCCGCGCCCGATCAGCCAGTTCATCCCGCGCACGATCGCCAGCGCGTTACCGCCAGCTGGATCGCGTCCGTAAACGTCAGCCACCAACAGATTGCGCACCCCGGCACGGACGGCGAGCCCGGCGACCGCGCTGCCGTGATTGCTGGGAAACGGTGCGCCCTGGGCAAAGCCGCGGGTGCCGGCATAGTCCTGCGCGGCGGCTCCATCGATCAATCCAACCGCGGCGGCGATCGGACCTGCACCAGACGGCCGCTCTTGCGCCCGCGCGGTGGCCCCTACGCCTCCGCTCTGGAAATGGAGCGCATCGCTGGCCACCATCGCACCCGGCACGCTGCGCGCGATGAGTCGTTGCGCGGTTGCAAGATCCATCCCCCTGGGCACGGTCAACTCTATCACCGACAGATCGAGTTCATCGAGTCGATCAGGCTCTCCGGTAATGAAACCAAGCGCGCTTGCCCGCGCCAGCATTTCCGGACTGGGATCGATCAGGAGAAGCGTTCCCCGCCGCGCCGGTTGTCCGTCGGCATCGCGCTCGATCAGCGCGTGGTTGCGGCGCAGAAGGCCGTCGACGCGCTCCAGCCGCACGAGCCGGAGATGGTCGGCCGCCTGTTCGACGGTTGCCCGCGCCAGCTCCCGTGCGTTTCCCAGCGCACCATCAACCGTGTGACCGACGCCAGGCAAGCCCCGCATCACCGGCAACGCGATCTGCGCCGCCACAGGAGCTGCCAGCCCGACCAGTGCGGCAACGATAATCGTGGATTTCCGGACGGCCATGCTGCCTCACACACAAAAATTGCTTAACCATGGATGAAACGAGCCGCCTCGCGCGTTTCATCCATGGAAGCCAAAATTGACACAGAATGATCCACTCCTGGCTGGCATGACCGCGTTGCTCCCCCGCTTGCGCCGCTTTGCGCACGGGCTGGCGCGCAATGCCGCCGATGCGGATGACCTGTGCCAGATGACGGTGGAACGGGCCCTGTCCTCTCGCCAGCAATGGCAGGAAGGTACGCGCCTCGATAGCTGGATGTACAGGATCATGCGAAACATCTTCATCGACGAAACGCGCAGCGCAAGCCGGCGCGCAAGGACCTTCGCCGATCCCGACGACGGATTGGAGGTAGGCGTACAGGGCGCGCAGGAAGCGACCGTTGAACTGTCGATGGTCGATCGCGCGCTGGCGACCCTGCCGGACGAACAGCGCGAGGCCGTGTTGCTGGTGATGGTCGAAGGCTACAAATACGTCGAGGCCGCGGAAATCATCGGCTGCCCGATCGGCACCCTGACGTCACGCCTGCTGCGCGGCCGCGAGGCCCTTCTTCAGCACCTTGGAGAAGCGGCATGACCATTTCCCCCGAAATGCTGGCGGCCTATGCCGATGGCGAGCTTGACCAGCTCAGCGCCGCACGGGTCGAGCGGGCGTTGGGAGATGATCCGGACCTTGCCCGGCAACTCGAGGCGTTGCTTGCGTTGAAAGACAAGCTGAACGCCCACTTCGCCCCGATACTCGACCAGCCGGTGCCCGAACAAATCACCGCGCCGATCGCGGATGCGGCAAAGGTTGTCGACCTTTCAGCGGTCCGCGCGGCGCGGCAGCGCTGGTTCGAGCGCCCGGCGTTGCGCTATGGTGGGGGAGCGATTGCTGCCGCCTTGGCGCTGGTGCTGGTGCTGGTGATGACGGTCAATCGCACTGGTGACGGCGCACCGGGCATGGCCGGCGAGGAGCTGGCCCGGGCGCTCGACAGCCAACGGTCCGGCGTGGTCGGACCCGGCGGGACCAAGGTGCTGTTGTCGTTCCGCGACCATGGTGGAGCGCTCTGCCGGGGCTACGCCGAAAAGGCCGGTTCGGGAATCGCCTGCCGCGAGGACAGCGGCTGGCACATCCGAACGCACGGAGCGAACGCCTCAGCCGAGCAAGGCGCATACCGCCAGGCCGGCAGCGCCGATGCCGCCGTGATGGCGGCCGCGCAGGACATGGCTGGCGGCCCCGCGCTCGACGCTGACGAGGAAGCGAAGGCGATTGCCGCGGGGTGGAAACGGTAAGGCAGGAGAAGTGGTGCGCCCGACGGGATTCGAACCCATGGCCCCCAGATTAGGAATCTGGTGCTCTATCCTGCTGAGCTACGGGCGCCCGCGCTTCCCCTAGGCGAGCGAGCGCGGGCTGGCAATCAGTTGAGTTCATCGGGAGGCGTTACCGGGAACGGCAACGGCAACACCGGGATTCCCTCGTTGAGCAGGTCGCGGGCTTCCTCGATCGTGGCTTGGCCGTGGATCGTTTCCGCATCGCGTTCGCCGTAATGCATCGCCCGCGATTGCTCGGCAAAGTCACCCCCGACCCAGGTGGATTGCTTCAGTGCCTCACCCTGGAGGGACGCCAACCTCGTCATCAGTGCCTGGGCTTCTGCCGTCATCTTGCCGCCGACCACTGGAGTCGGGGCGTTGTTCGGTTCACTGCGCTGGTTGCCCTTGCGCGCCACGCTGGGGGCCATCGGCGCCTTCGTCACTGCCGGGCTGCCGCATTGCGGACAGGTGACAAGGCCGCGCTCGCTCTGCGCGGCGAAATCCTCGGACGAGGCGAACCAACCCTCGAAGCGATGGTTGGCGGGCTGACAGACGAGATCGAACACGATCACGACGCGGTCACTCCCGGTATGGGGCGCTTGTTGGCCAGGCTCGGCAATTGGGTTCGCACTTCGGCGATGCGCGCGCGGTCAACTTCGGCAAAGCCAAGGCCGCCCGATTCCCCGCCCATATCGAGCAGCACTTCGCCCCACGGGTCGACCACCAGGCTGTGCCCATACGTCTCGCGTCCGTCTTCATGCCGCCCGCCCTGCGCTGCGGCGACGACATAGGCGCTCGCCTCGATCGCGCGAGCGCGTTGCAGAACGTGCCAGTGGGCCGATCCGGTCGGCACGGTGAAGGCCGCCGGAATCGCGATCAAATCGCAACGAGCGCGGCCAAGCACCTCGAACAATGCAGGAAAGCGCAGGTCGTAACATACTACCAGCCCCAACCGACCGAGCGGGGTTTCCACCGTCACCACCGCCTCACCCGGCGCATAGGCCGCCGACTCGCGCCAGCTTTCGCCGGACGCGAGATCGACATCGAACATGTGGATCTTGTCATAGCGGGCGGCGATCATCCCGTTCGCGTCGATCACGAAGCTGCGATTGGCCCAGCGCCCGTCCTCGCGCTGCACGGCAAGGCTGCCGAGCGCGACCCAAATTCCGGCACCGGCCGCCGCTTCGCGCACCGCCGAAAGAACCGGATTGGCGTCCTCCGTGACAATGTGCGGCGCGGCGCGTTCACGATTGCGATCAAGCAGGCCGGACATCTCGGGCGTGAACAGCATCGTCGCCCCGCCCATTGCCGATGCCCCAACCGCGGCGACGATCGCCGCGGCGTTGGCACTCGGGTCGATCCCCGAGGTCATCTGAAGGACGGCGAGCCGGTTCATGGATCAGCGGCCCAACAGGGCATCCAGCTTGCCCGCGCTGTCCAGCGCGTGGAGATCGTCGCTACCGCCGACAGGCTTGTCGTTGATCAGGATCTGCGGGACCGTGCTGGCGCCGGGGACACGATCCTGCATCTCGGTACGCTTGGGACCGCCAAGGGTAATGTCGTATTCGTCATAGGCCACGCCCTTGCCGTCGAGCAGCGCCTTGGCGCGAACGCAATAGGGACAGCCCCACTTGGTGTAGATTTCGACCTTGGGCGTTGTCATCAGGTACTCCGTGAGTGAGCGGGCCGCCCCTCTTGAAACGCGGCGGCGCTATCATATCTCGGGATCGGTGTCATGGCCCGCAAGGGGGTGGCGCCAAACCGGAGCGCCGAATTCGGGCTCCAATCCGAAAATTGCTCAAACCGAGGATTTTACCATGAACCGTTTCGACTTTACCCCCTATCGCCGCACCATGGTTGGTTTCGATCGGCTGTTCGA
>JAGWUU010000143.1 GCA_028868335.1 Sphingomonadales bacterium
AAGAACGTGGTCGACATGGTGATCACCGATCTTGCCGTGTTCAAGCGTGACAACCACGCCGCGCCGTTTCGGTTGATCGAGCTGGCGCCGGGGGTGACGGCCGATGAAGTCGCGGCTAAGACCACCGCACACTATGAGGTCGCACTCTAGATTCGGATTCAATGCGGCGGAGTTTTTCGATAGCTATTGCGGCTGGCGCGCTGGTTCTCGCCGGTTGGCTCGGTCTTCATCTTTACGGCGGGCGGCACTGGTCGCCCGCCGTGTCGATTCCGCTCGCCTCGATCAAGGATCTGCCGGATTCGCCCGACAAGTGGCACGGCCGGATCGACTATCGCGGGCTTGACCAGAAACTGACCGCGCTTGCCGCCCGCCCCGAAATGGCGGGGCTGGCAGTCGCCGTGGTGGAAGATGGCCAGCTGCGCTTCATCCGCGCCTACGGCGTCAACGATACATCGACTGGCGCGCCGGTGACGCTGCAGACGCTGTTCCGCTGGGCATCGGTTTCCAAGACGGTAACCGGCACGCTGGCCGCTTCATTGGCGGGTGACGGCACACTCGCTCTCGATCGCCCGCTTGCCGACTGGCACAGCTCGCTGCGCCTGCCCGGCGGCGCGGAGGCACGGATCACGCTGGGCGATTTGCTGGCTCAGCGCACGGGGCTTACCAAGAACGCCTATGACGAGAAACTGGAGGAGGGCCAGGACCCGGGCCTGATCCGCGCCGCCCTTGCGCGGGCACCGCTGCAGTGCGAGCCGGGCACCTGCCACACCTACCAGAACATCGCCTTCGACACGGCGAGCGAAATTCTGGCACAAGCCGCGAAGCAACCTTTTCCCGACGCGGTCGAGGATCGGCTGTTCCGCCCGCTCGGCATGGCCAGCGCGGGCTATGGCATGGCGCACCTGACCGGCGCGAAGGACTGGGCCAGACCGCACCGCGACCGCCACGTCCTCCCGGTGCAAGAAGCCTATTGGCGCATTCCCGCCGCTGCCGGGGTTGAAAGCAATATTGTCGATTTCGCGATGTGGATGCAGGCGATGATGGGTCAGCGCCCCGGCGTGCTGCCACCGGCGACCCTGAAGATCGCCCACACCCCCCGCGTCAACACGGAACGACTGTATGGCGGCACGCTGCGGCAGGCGACCGGACAGGCTGGATACGGCCTGGGATGGCGAAGCTTCACCTATGATGGTCGCAGGGTCGAAGGCCATTCGGGGGCGGTTACGGGCTACCGCGCCACCATGCTGTTCGAACCCGCCACCCGCACGGGCGTCGTGGCCATGTGGAACAGCGATTGGGGATGGCCGTTCCGCATCCCCTTCGCGGTGTTCGACAGCCGTAACCAACGAGCGGATTCGGACTGGCTCGACCTTTCCGATCTGCCTTCGCGTCGACCCAATCCGCCACCCGCAAGGTAGCTTGTCGGCACCCGACACCTTGTCCATGATCAAAGCCCACGAGGGAGAGAATCATGGACAACGCCGTCTGCCGCCTGACCGGCTGCGAATTTCCGCTGTTTGCCTTCAGCCATTGCCGCGACGTGGTGGTAGCGGTGAGCAAGGCGGGCGGTTTCGGGGTCCTGGGGGCGACGCGCTTCACCCCCGACCAGCTTGAGGAAGAACTCGCCTGGATCGACGCCCACATCGACGGCGCTCCCTATGGCGTCGACGTGCTGGTGCCCGAAACCATCGACCCGCGCGTGGCGGACTTCGCCGACAACGCCGCTCGCGCCGATGCCATCTCTGCCGCACACCGCGAATTCACTGCCAACCTGCTGGGCCAGTACGGCATTGCGGTGAGGGCGGATGAGGTGGTGCGTTACGAGGGGCGGGCCGGGATCACCCCGGAAAACGGTTATGCGCAAATGGAAGTCGCCTTCCGCCACCCGATCCGGCTGATTGCCAATGCGCTGGGCGTGGCTCCCCCGGCGATGATCGCCGAGGGCAAGAAGCGCGGCATCCCGGTTGCGGCGTTGGTCGGGGCGAAGGAACACGCGCTGCGCCAGGCGGAGGCGGGAGTGGACATCATCGTCGCCCAGGGCGGCGAGGCGGGCGGACATTGCGGCGAGGTATCGACCCTGGTGCTGATCCCCGAGGTGGTCGGCGCGCTCAAGGCGGCGGGGCAGCCCATTCCAGTGCTTGCCGCCGGAGGGATCATGACCGGAGCGCAGATGGCAGCGATGATGGCGGCGGGCGCGCAGGGAGCCTGGACCGGCTCCGTCTGGCTCGCCACGACCGAGGCCGAAACCAGCGAGGCTTTCCGCGCCCGGATGATCGCCGCGCGCAGCCGCGATACCGTGCGTAGCCGCAGCCGTACCGGCAAGCCCGCGCGTCAGTTGAAGACCGCCTGGCAGGAGGCATGGGATGGTCCGGCCAGTCCCGGCACCTTGCCGATGCCGCTGATGGGCATGGTATCCGAACCGGCGTTCCAGCGGATCGAGAAGGCCGTCGTCGCGGGCAACGAGCAGGCGCGCGAACTCGTTTCCTATTTCGTCGGACAGGGAGTAGGATTGGTTGATCAGGTACGCTCAGCGCGCGCCGTCGTTCAGGAGTTCCGCGAGGAATTCGCCGAGGCGGTGCTGGGGCTGACCGCCTTGCTGGAGTAAAGGGGCTGGAGTGACGGCAATGTTGGGTGCGGGCTTTCGCGATCGCTACCTCGACGTGCTCGCCTCGATCTATATCTACAACGAGCATCGCGGATACACCTCGCTCGACCGGGTACTGGAAGCCGTGCGGCTGCGCTGCCCGGACGATCCCGCCTTCCAGCACGAGATCGAAAAGCACCGCGCCGACGAGGAAAAGCATTACCGCATGTTTCGCCGCTGGTTCGAGCGGCAGGGGCGCATGCCCCTGCAAGTCGATCGCGGCGTCGGGCACATCGACCGCTTCATCCAGTGGGTGTTCCGTTGCTCGATCGAGGAACTGGACACCGCGGAAATCGTTGCCACGCCTGCCGATTTCGAGCGACTGTGCCGGGTAATCATGCTGACCGAGCAGCGCGGGTTCCGCCAGGTGCAGATCCTCCTGCGCAACCGCATCGTCCGCTCCGACCCGGTGATGAAGCGAATCTTCGAGATCATTCACAAGGACGAGCCCGATCACTTCCTGCCCTACCAGCACTGGCTTGAGCGGCAGGACCGGGCGGCGACAAAATGGAACGAAAAGGCTGCGGATTGGTTCATCCACAAGATACTCATGCTGGCGAAGCTTCCGGCGCTGTTCCTCGATTCCGGACGCCCACGGCTTCAGTCCTGGCCGGACGAACCAGATCCGGCTGCACTGCCGGTTTGAAAGAGGCTTGAACAAGGATACCTGCGATGCCCAGATCGACTGTCTTGCTTGCCCTGGCGATCCCCTGCCTGGTGATCGCTGCCCCCGGAGATGCCCGCCACCGTCACCACCATGGCGATCCGGGGCACGGCAACTGCCTGCGCTTCAACAAGACCACCGGGGCCGTTGCCGGGGGCGTCGGCGGAGCGGTGATCGGGCGCGCCGTGATCGGTGGCCCGGTTGCGACGGTGGGCGGCGCGGCGGCCGGTGCGCTTGCCGGTCACAAACTGGCGCACAACGGGCGCAAGCGTTGCCGCTAAAGTGATTTCAAGTGAAATGGAACATTTCACGGCCAGGAAATCACGGTAATACAATGGCCTGGACGGATATTTTGATTCGATCAAAATCGAACGAGGTCTAGGCAAGCGCCCCGCCACGCGATAGCGTTGGCGGATGACCTACACGCTGATCACCGCCAACCGGAACTACTCAAGCTGGTCGCTGCGCCCCTGGCTGCTGATGAAAGCGCTGGGCATTCCCTTTGCCGATCGTCTTGAGCCGTTCACCAGGCCGGACAACTTCGACGAGTTTCGCGCCTTTTCGCCCACCGGCCAGGTCCCCGTGCTGATTGATGGGGAACGGGCGATCCCCGATTCACTCGGCATCGCGCTCTACCTCGGGGAACGGCATCCCGGCGTCTGGCCGGTGGACGAGGAGGCGCGGATCTTCGCGCAGGGCGCGGTCGCGGAAATGCACGGCGGTTTTGGCCATCTGCGGGGCGACTGCACGATGAACGTCGGCGTGCGCGTGGCCCCCAAGCCGATGAGCGAGGGGTTGCGACGCAATGTCCAGCGGGTGCGTGAACTTCTCGAAGGCGGGCTGACGCGCTTTGGCGGGCCGTGGCTGGCCGGTGCGGACTTTTCTGCCGCCGATGCCTTCTACGCCCCGGTTGCCTTCCGCATTCGCACCTATGGCCTCGATGTCGGCAAGGGGCAGGCGTGGGTGGATCATGTCCTTGCTCACCCGGCGATGCTTGATTGGGAAAAGCAGGCGCTTGCCGAGGACTGGCGCGAGGAAAGCCACGAGGCGGAGCTGGCGGCGGCCGGTGCGATCACCGCCGACTATCGCGCGGGTTAGGCGTCCCGCACCAGCAACTCGACCTCGGCCAATTCGATTACCGGGATTTCCCAAGGGTGCTGGGCGACCAGCGCATCGAGAAGGGCGTCCACTTCGTCCTCCGGGGTTTGCCCGGGGAGGTGGATCGTGACCATCAGGTTGGTGGAAACCTGGGATTGCCCCGGCTCGCCTCGCGTCGGGCTGGCCTTGGGTGAGGGGCTGAACAGTTCCCAGCACGGTGTCACTTCGGCAACGGCGCGATAGATGCCGAAATCGCCCAGGGGATTGTCGGCGCGAAGCAGCTTCAGCAGGCGCGCGAACCAGGGATCACGGTCCAGTGCGGCAGCATCCCCGCCCAGCAGGGCGGCGTGCGTTTCATCCTGCACCGGCCACGACAGGCGCAGGACGCGAACCTTGCGACGGGCCGCCATGGCGAAGCGTCAGCTCAACGCAGCCTTCAGGTCCTCGGCCAGGTCGATCCGCTCCCACGGGAACAGGTCGCCTTCGGGCTTGCGGCCGAAGTGACCATAGGCGGCGGTCTTGCGGTAGATCGGCTTGTTGAGGCCCAGGTGCGTGCGGATCGCGCGCGGCGTCAAGCCGCCCAGCTTGGGCAGCGAGAGGATCGCCGCCTCGATCTTGTCCTCGGATACGGTGCCGGTTTCGTGGGTGTCGACATAAAGCGACAGCGGTTCCGAAACGCCGATGGCATAGGCGATCTGGATCGTGCAACGGGTAGCCAGACCCGCCGCGACCACGTTCTTGGCGAGGTAGCGGGTAATGTAGGCCGCCGAACGGTCAACCTTGGTCGGGTCCTTGCCGCTGAACGCGCCGCCGCCGTGCGGTGCCGCACCGCCGTAGGTATCGACGATGATCTTGCGGCCCGTCAGGCCTGCGTCGCCGTCCGGCCCGCCGATGACGAAGCTGCCGGTGGGGTTGATGTAATAGACCGTGTCGCGCAGCAGGACGGGCGGGATCACGTCGGCGATCACGCGCTTCACATAGGCGTGAAGTTCCTCTTCCCTTTCGCCCTCGTCATAGCCGGGGGCGTGCTGGGTGGAGACGACCACCGCGGTCGCGGCAACCGGCAGGCTGCCTTCATAACGCAGCGTCACCTGGCTCTTCGCATCGGGCTCAAGGAAGGGCGCGGCGCCTGAGTGACGGTCGGCCGCCATGCGCTCAAGGATCTTGTGGCTGTAGTACAGCGTCGCGGGCATGAGGTCCGGCGTCTCGTCGGTGGCGTAACCGAACATGATCCCCTGATCGCCCGCGCCTTCGTCCTTGTTGTCGGCGGCGTCGACGCCCTGGGCGATGTGCGCCGACTGGGCGTGGAGACGGTTGATGAATTCAAACTTTTCCCAATGGAAACCGTCCTGCTCATAGCCGATCTCGCGCACGGTGCGGCGAACGGTGTCCTCGATCTCGGCCTCGACACCGGGTGCCCAGTTGCCATCGGTATCCATGATGCCCGCGCCGCGGATCTCACCGGCGAGTACGACCAGTTGCGTGGTCGTCAGCGTTTCGCAGGCGATGCGCGCTTCGGGGTCCTTGGACAGGAACAGATCGACGATCGCGTCGCTGATCTGGTCCGAAACCTTGTCGGGGTGACCTTCGCTGACGCTTTCGGAAGTGAACAGGTAGTCGGTACGCATCGTGGAATTCCGATATAAAGAAAGCTTTATGTCATCTATCTAGCGTTGCCGACGACGACTGGCAACCGCACTTGCGACAAGAAGAATTGCGGCCCAGCCAAGCGCAAGCATGTTGCCCAGCCGCGCGAACAGCGTGGGCGGCAGCGCGGCGGGGATGATCCCGTCAAGCCGCCCGGCCTGCAAGCGGGGCACCGATTGCAGCACCACGCCGTCCGGGGCGATCACCGCGCTGATCCCGGTGGTTGTGGCGCGCAGCACCGGCAGTCCTTCCTCGGCGGCGCGAAGCCGTGCCTGGGCGAGATGCTGGGGCGGTCCGGAGGCGCCGAACCAGCCGTCGTTGGAAGGGTTGAACAGGAACTGCGGGCGATGCTCGCGATCGACGACCCGTCCCGAGAAGATGATCTCATAGCAGACCTGCACCCCGACATGACCCCAGGCGCCAAGGTCCAGCGTGCGCGGTCCCGGCCCCGGCCAGAAGTCGATGTCGCCCGGCACCAGCCGCGACAGGCCGAGCGGGGTCAGCAGCGGGCGCATCGGCAGGTATTCGCCGTAGGGGACGAGGTGCGCCTTGGCGTAGCTGCCAACGATCGTACCGGTCGGATCGAGCACCGTCACCGAATTGCGCGCGCCAGCCGCGATGCCGTCCCTGATTTCGAGATCGGTCGCTCCGGTCAGCAACAGGGTTCCGGGGCTCGCCACGGCGCCCAGCCGCCGCCGCGCCAGAACCGGGTCGGCGCCGTAGTTTCCGAGGTAGTAGCGGTCAGGATAACCTTCGCGCAGATAGTCGGGAACGCCGCTTTCAGGCCAGAGGAGCAGGCGGTGCTGACCCGGGAACTGCGGTGCCGACAGGCTGGCGAGCCGCACGAAATTGAGCGGGAACCGTTCGGGATCGTTGAGTTCGGTCTGGGGGATGGCGGGCTGCACCAGTGTATAGCGCAGGCCGTCCGGCGCTGGGCGCGGAGCAGGATCGCGCGGCCACGGCGATGCCAGCAGCACCAGCGGCAGCGCGACCATCGCCACTCCACGCAGGTCAACCTTGCCGCGGCGCAGGGCGATCGTCAGGCTGCCAGCGAGCAGTGCGACAATCCCCGACAGGGCATAGGTTCCGGTTAACGGCAGTATTGCGGCAAGGCCGGGGCGATCGAACGGTCCCAGTGCGATCGCGGCCAGCGGGTTCCAGGGAAATCCGGTGAACGCCCAGCTTCGTAGCCATTCCGCGACGATCCAGCACCCGGCGAATGCCGTTACCAGCGCGCCGAGGTTGGCGCGGCCCAGCCGCCATCCAGCCAGCGCGGCCAACGCCGGATAGACTGCGAGATAGAAGCTCAGCAGCACTACCGCGACCCAGCCCAGCCAGGCCGGCATCGCTGCCTGATAGGTGAAGGCAGTGGCGATCCAACTGTTGCCGAGCGTGAAGAGGCCCACCCCGAACAGCCAGCCGACCAGCGCGGCGCGCTTCCAGTCTTGCGCGCGGCCAACCAGCTCGATCAGCGCCGCAAGGCCAAGCAGTGCCACCGGCCAGAAATGCAGCGGTTCAAACCCGGTCGCCGTCAGCGCGCCGCATATCGGCGCCGCCACCACGCCAGCCCTGCGGCCGGAAAGCCGGTTCCATCCCTGCTGAACTTGTTGAAGCACTGGCCTTCCTTTTCGCAACGCCTGCAAAGCAGAAGGACGGTCCCTAAACAAGTTCGGGACGGATGGGTTGGTGAAATGCTGGTGGTGGTCAGTTCACCGATTCGAGCGCTTCACCGGCATCGCCGGCCGAAGGCTTCTTGCGCGGCCGACCACGACGCGGCTTGGCCGGAGCCTCCTCATCGGCGGCAACAGGCGGGGCCGAGATGGCAGGCGGCAGCGAAGCGGGATCAAGACCTGCCGGTTCGCCGCCTTCGTCCCTGCGTTCCGCACGCCGCGGGCGGCGATCGTCGCGCTCGCGCCGGGGGCGCAGGCCGCGAGTATTGCGGTTCTCGCGAACAAAGGGATTTTCCGCGGGCTCATAGGGGTTGGAGGCCT
>JAGWUU010000144.1 GCA_028868335.1 Sphingomonadales bacterium
TGACCGAAGCGCAGGTCAGGCCCGCAGCCTGATCTCGGCGGGGGTCGGCTCCAGCGCGGGCAGCACCTCACCGATCAGCGTCGCGAGTTCCCTGACAACCATCGGCATCCCGACAAGGTGCCCCTGGAATTCCCGGCACCCGCAAGACACCAGCCGTTCCTTCTGGCGTTCGGTTTCGACGCCCTCGGCAATGACATCCAGCTTCAGCGCGCGTGCAAGCTTGACCATGGCATCCACCAGTGCCTCGGATTCGTCCGCTCCGCCAAGCGCCGCCACGAACGAGCGGTCGATCTTGATCTTGTCGACCGAAAAGCGCTGCAACACGCTGAGGCTGGAATAGCCGGTGCCAAAATCGTCGAGCGCGATCGAAAAGCCCATGTGCTTGAGGGCTTCGACATTGCTGGCCGTTACCGGATCGTCTCCCAGAAGGGCGGTTTCGGTCAGTTCGATTTCGTAGCGTGACGGGTCGACCCCAGCCTCGGCGACCAGGCGCATGACCAGCGCGGCAAAGCCGGGGGATCGCAGTTGTACCGCCGAAACGTTGATGGCGATGCGGACCGCGCTCCAGTGCCCGGTTTCCCTGAACACCCGGCGCAGGACATATTCGCCCAGCGTCAGGATCAATCCGCACTCCTCGGCCAGGGGCACGAAGATGCCGGGCGCCACGCTCCCGCGTTCGGCATGGATCCAGCGCACCAGCGCCTCCACCGCCACGACCGCGCCGCCGCGATCGACCTGCGGCTGGTAAACCATGTGCAGCGCGCCTTCATGCAAGGCATCGCGCAGGTCGGTTTCAAGCGAGCGGCGGTTGCGCAGCGCGGCATCCATCTCCGGCTCGAAGAACGTCACCCTCGCCCGGCCGCCCTCCTTGGAGCGATAGAGCGCAAGGTCCGCCCAGCGCAGCGCCTCGGACGGATCGACGCCCGCATGTTCGATGATCGCAACGCCTATCGAACACCCCACTTCAAGCCGTCCGTATTCGCTTTCGATCGGTCGGCGTACCGCGCTGACGATGCTTTCAGCCAGCGCCGCGACAGCGGCGCGACCGACATCCCTTTGCAGGACGACGAATTCGTCGCCGCCAAGACGGGCAATCAATGCGTTGGTTCCGCAAAGCGTCCGCAGCCGGTTGGCGACCCCCTGGATCACCGCGTCGCCAGCGGGGTGACCAAGCGAATCGTTGACGTCCTTGAAGCGATCGAGGTCGATGGCCAGCACGGCCAACGACGGCCCGCTGGCATCAATCGCCGCAAGCTGGGGTTGCAGCCGCGCGAACAGCATGGCGCGGTTGGGCAGGCGGGTCAGCGGATCGTGGAAGGCCAGGTGGCGTGAACGCGCCTCGCTCGCAAGCAATTCGCTGAAGATTGCGGCGCCGCTACGCACCACGATCCACGCGATCAGGCTGAGCAGCGCTATCGCCAGCAATGCCGGCATCCATATCTGCCGGAGCAGTTCCATCCCCGGACGGCGCGGCGTCCAGCGCAGCACGCCGATGCGCGCGCCGTCGATGCCATGCAGGTCGACCGCGGCCTTGTCGTTGCCGGTGGGCCAATCGGGCACGAGTTGAAGATCATCGACAAGGTAGCGACCGGCAAAGGCCTTGAGCATCACGCCATCGAGCGGCATCGCCACGATCGCCACCGGCGCGCGCGGCCCGCGGGGCAGGACCTTGCCGGCATCGGGCTGGACCAGGGTGGCGACCACCGCGAACAGCGTGCCATCGATCCGGGCGAGAGCATTGGCCTGGATCGGCTGGGTGATGATGTCCTCACCACCGGCCTTGCGCCGGAACGGCGGGCGCATGGCTTCGAGCCCTCGAATTCGGGGCAGCAGGCTTTCAACCGTCGCGGCGAACGGCGCGTAGGTGGAAATCGCCGCGCGCTCGCCCTTGACCGAGGCGTAGATCGGCAGGTCCTGGGGATTGACGACGAACGATCGCGTGAAACCGTTGTAGGTATAGAGATAGGCGCCAAGGTTGAGATCGGCCCACCGCTTGTCGAGCTTGTGATCGAGTTTGGCGACGGCATCGTCCCAGGTGACTTGCGGCACCACCATCGCATCGAATTCACGGATCTGCCGATTGAAGCCGTTTTCGACCACGCGCTGCTCGCGCTCGGCCGCGACGGTATCGAAGCGCATCACCAGAAACATCGCGAGGAATACCAGCATGGCCAGGCCCGCGGTCGTCATGATGACGATCGGGCCAAACAACCGTGCCTTGCGCCGGTCCTGGATATTTTCGCGATCGCGATTCACGCTGAGTCCAACCACCCCGGGGGTTCCGTGCCTCCCGCGCGGAACATCCGCTCGAATCAATAGAATATGGCGGTCAAGGAAGGATTAGCGTGCTCTTCAGCAAATATTGACCGTCGAACCGCTTGGAATAGCGCTTGCCCTTCCCCGATGACGCGCGCGATCGACGGTTGGCCGGTGTCGGCTACCGCAGGATTTCGTGTTTCTGGTGGGGGGAAGGAGGCGGGGCCGTGGAGACCAGGGATGCGGCCCCGCCTCATTACGAGACTGCTTGGGGGTACACAAGACAATGCAGGAGGCGTGCCAATTTCATATTTATGCGTAATTTCCTAGTGTTAGATATATTAGACACTCGGGACATCAGGCCGATGTGTAAAGGGTTCCGACAGGATAGCCCGTGGATCGCGAATGGTGCTTGGCAAAGGGCGCGGCGCTTGCCACCTTGCCGGAATGGATATTCTTGAAGAGCTCAACGGTTCGGACGACGCGCCGGCACCCACCCCTGCCGCAACGCTGGTAATCTTTCGCAACGCACCCGGCGGCGGCGCTCCGCAGATCTTGATGGTCGAACGCTCTGCAACCATGAATTTTGCTGGCGGCGCCGCGGTGTTTCCCGGTGGCCGGGTCGACGATGCCGATCGCGCCCTGGCTGCCCGCCTCGGCGCAAGCGAGGGCGATGCCCTCGACGAAGCGGCGGCGCGGATCGGTGCGATCCGCGAAACGCTGGAGGAAACCGGGCTGGTCGTCGGCCTCGCCCAGCGCCCGACGCGCGAAGAGGCGTTCACTGCGCGCGACCTGCTGCTGGCGAGCAAGGAACTGGAACCCGTTCTGGCCGAGATGGGATGGACTCTGGCGATCGATTCCCTGCTGCCCTTCGCGCGCTGGAAACCCAAGCATCGCCACATCCGCGTTTACGACACGCGCTTCTACCTTGCCGACCTTGGCACCGGGGCGGTCGACCTGCTCGTCGACCAGACCGAAAACACGCACCTGTTCTGGGCCAGCGCCGCCGAAGCGCTTGAACTTGCCGACTCCGGCAAGATCAAGGTGATCTTCCCGACCCGCCGCAATCTTGAACGACTGGCGCAATTCTCTAGCTTTGATGACGCGGTGGCGCACATCGGCCACTATCCCAGCCGCATGATCACGCCGTTCGCCGAGATGCGCGATGGCGAACCCTGGCTCGCCATCCCCGAGGATGCCGGATACCCGGTCACCGCCGAACGGCTGGACACCGCCTCTCGAAGCTGAAAAGAAAAGGGCCCCCGCCCGAAGGCGGAGGCCAAGTTGGCCGGTAGGAAGGGCCCACCGGTCGGGTCGCATTCATGGTTTAGTCCGCGACAGACAGATTCGCCTGTGACGCAGATCACGCCCCAGCGAAAAATGCCGTGAAAATTGCGGAACCGCCGCTCGGCCTCGCAAGAATATTACTCCGGGCGATCAGGATGACCGACGCGGGCGGTGAATGGCGGCGCGGCGGGGTGCCGGGGATCAAGGATGCCTATGGCATCGGACGCGGCAAGCTATACCCCGCCAACAACGGGCGGGCGCCCTCAAGGTTCGCCTTACCTGTGCTCTGACCGGTCGCGCTTTGCCTCGCGATGGGCCGCAAAGCTGTCGAGCACGCGGCGCATCTGCTCTATTGCCTGCTTCCGCGCGGCATTGTCCGGCATGGCGTTGAGCCGACCGCGCAGGCCGCTTGCGAATTCGCCGTAACTGTTCTGCCAGTCATGGCCCTTGGTCAACTCGGCCAATTCGGGTGTTGCGGTCCTGATCCTGGTCGCCGGCTTTCCGGGTTCCAGGGCATAGGTTTCGCCGATTGCCGGGACCCGCACCGCAAGCTGCGGGCTGCGCTCCTGTAGCAATCGACGCAGCGTCTCGATCGCGCCTTCCTCGCCATGATCGAGCATCAGGCTGCCCACGATCGGTTCGCGCGCCGCGATCCAGGCCAGCAATTGCCCCTGATCGGCATGTGCCGAATAGGAGTCGATTCGCCGGATGGCCGCCCGCACCCGGACATTCTCGCCCGATATGCGGACCATTTCCGCGCCATCGAGAATGGTTCGGCCCAGCGTTCCGGCGGCCTGGAAGCCGACGAAGAGAATGGTCGAATCATGCCTTGCGAGATTGTGGAGCAGGTGGTGGCGGATCCGTCCCGCCTCGCACATCCCCGACGCAGCCAGGATGATCGCGCCAGACAGCGAATTGAGCCGGATCGACTGCTGCACGTCGGCGGTAAACCGGAACCACGGATTGTCGAATACGGAAAGTCCGCCAAGATCCTCCAGATCGTCGGCATGATGGGCGAATACCCTCGTGACCCGATCGGCCAGCGGCGAATCGATGAACACCGGAACCTGGGGAAGCCGCTTGTCATGCATCAGCGCGGCAAGATCGAGCAGCAACTCCTGCGTGCGCTCAAGCGCGAAGGTCGGGATGATCAGGTTGCCGCCCCGGGTGATGGCGGCCCGCACTTCCGTCTCGAGCAGCGCGCGGCGCTGTTCGATGGTCGCGGGTTCGCGCTCGCGATCGCCATAGGTGCTTTCGCAAATGACGTGATCGAACCGCTGCGGCCCTTCGGGATCGGGCTGGAAGGCCTTGTTGTCGGGGCCGATATCGCCCGAACACATCACGCGCACGCCCCCCGCTTCCAGTTCGACCGAGGCCGAACCAAGAATGTGACCGGCGTTCCACAGGCGCGCGCGGAAGCCGGGCGCGGGTTCGAACCACTCTCCACGTTCGATCGGGCTGCACTGCTCGACCGCAGCGAGCGCGTCCTGCTCGGTGTAGAGCGGAACGTGCTGCGCCTCGCCAGCGCGATCGCGGCGGCGGTTGCGGCGCGCCACCTCCGCCTCCTGGATGCGCCCCGAATCGGCGAGCATCGCAGCGATCAGTTCGGCGGTCGCCGACGTACACCAGATCGGCCCGGTGAAGCCGTCCTTGACCAGCTTTGGCAGCCGCCCGGAATGATCTATGTGGGCGTGGGTCAGCACCACGGCATCGATCGCTTTCGGATCGAACCCGAAGTCTCCCATGTTGAGCGCCTCCAGCGAGCGCGAGCCCTGGAACATCCCGCAATCGACCAGCACCCTGCTCTCCCCGAGAGAGAATTCCATGCAGGAACCGGTGACGGTTCGCGCCGCACCGTGGAACGAAAGTTGAAGCTGCTGGGCCATGTTCGGCAGAGTGTCCCATTATGCCGGCGCGGACAACAGATTGGCGCGTCGTCGACAATCAATGGAGTGCGGGCCACTATCCGACACCGCCAGCCAGAACGCCTTTGACCGGGAATTCAGCAGCGCCGAAAGGCCACTCTTTCAGCGGCTTGCGACCCGGGGGCCACCCTACCAGGCAAGAACCCTTGGCAGGATCAGCCGTCCCAGCACGCCCATCGCGATGATGGTCGCCCCGTGCCAGATGCCGATATGCAGCAGGCCGTCATGCGGGCACCATAGCGAAACCGCGAATATGCCGGCCGAACCCGATGCCACCCCGGTCAGCAATCCGGCGCGGGCGGGCGACGAAGGGGCGCCTCGTCGCAGCCAGACGACAAGCACGGTTGCGGTAATCAGGCCAACCGCACTGCCCACCGCGAAGCAGCCGAGGCCGCTGCGGTCGAGATCGATCGGCTGGCCGGCAAGGTAGTTGGAGGCGATCAGCACCAGCGCCGAACCGGGAAGGACCGCCGCCATCAGCGCCGTCCATCCCCAGCCCTCGCGCCGGGTGCCAACCGCCGGACGCGCCATGTCTATCGCCGCCCAGCTTGATGCCAGGGCCAGCACCAGGAACACCCCGGCCGCGGTCAAGGCGAGCGGCGCCGGATGCCCCGCCGCCAGATCGCGACGCAACCCGAGCATGGCTGCCACCGTCACCGACCCGATCAGGAGTGCGGCCAGAGCGAGCGCCATGCCACTGCCCTGCCGCAACGGCGCCACCGGCTTGAGATCGGCCACCAGGCTGTCGATGAAGGCATCGGAGGAATCAGGCATCGCTTCAGGCTCTTTCGATCAGGCTGGCGAGGCGCTTCAGGCCTCGATGGATGTTCACTTTGACAAGGCTCTCGCTCTGGCCGGTCGAGGCCGATGCCTCGCTGATCGACAACCCTTCGATCTTGACCAGCTCGATTGCCTGACTCTGCGCTTGCGGCAGTGCTTCGAACAGACGATCAAGACTGAGGCGGGCGATCACAGCCTGCTCCTCGTCCTCGACTACCGCGGTATTGTCCTCGAGCGTAGCATCGGCGGCATCGCGGTAGGCAATCCGCAAGTGATCCACGAAACGGTAGCGCGCGATTGCGGCCAGCCACGGAATGAGCGGGCGAGCCGGATCGTAGCTGGCAAGCTTGCGGTGAACCGAAAGCAGCGTGTCCTGCATCAGGTCCTCGATCTGGTCCGGCGGCACCTTGCGGCGGTAGTAGCGCAGCAGCCACGACCGGCAAGCCGTCAGCATCGTTGCATAGGCCTGCCGGTCGCCGCGCTGGGCCAGTCCCGCGAGGCGGGACAAGGTGGCGTCGTCGGCGATCATCGCTCCCGGCCACGCGCGAGCAGGGCATCAAGCGAGACAAGGCCGCCGCCACGGACGATCAGCATCAGCGCAAGCGCGGTCCACAGCGAATGCTCCGGCCACCAGGCATCGGGATAGACAAAGACCTGGATCGTCAGCGTCATGCCGAGCAGGCCGAGAGCCGAAAGCCGGGTGAACAGCCCTGCCACAAGCAGCATCGGCAAGACGTGCTCAGCCGCATTGGCCAGCGGCGCCGCCAGTTCAGGCGGCAGTGGCACCCCGGCATATTCGGTGCGGAACAGCTCGCGCGTCGCATCGGTCAGGGTGAACCAGGTTCCTTCCACCACCTTGGTCTGCCCCGAACGCCAGAATATCCCTCCGAATGCGATCCGCACGAACAGCAGCACCAAGCTTTCGGGAATGCGTCCCGAAAGCCCGGCCACCAGACGGTCGTAGCGCGCCAGGGCTGGCGCAAACAGCGTCACGCTTGCGGATCCAGCGTGCCGTGGCCGTGCGGGGTCTGTATCTTGAGGCAGGTGCCAGCAGGCACGAGTTTCCAGGCATTGCCCTGGTAGTCACTCTTTGCAGTGCCGGCACAGCTTGTACCCGCGCCCGCCTTGCATTCGTTCTTGCCCGCCTTCGCGACGCCGTAGCACTTTTCCATGGCGGGCTTCACCGCAGGCGATTTGCCCGCAAGCGCGGCGGATGAAACGGCGGCAACGGCGATCGCGGCAAGGGCGGCAGAGGTTTTCACAGCAGACATTGATTACTCCCGAAAGAAACGGTCCGCCACCACGGCGGCCAATGTCTGCCGGTTCGCGGGAGAAGCCGGAAAGGTTACACCCCTCCCCGGCGAGACGCATCGAGAGGCTGTTGCCCGAACGGCCCCTTGCGATGAATCGCATCAACTTCCCTGATCGGTGTAACCAGCGCGGCGAAGCTCCCGAACCTGTCGATGCCATTCCGGCAAGTTATCTGGAGACTACCCGACATGACCACCCTCAAGACTGGCGCCACCGTCGCCTCGGCCGTCGCGATGTTTGCGTTGTCGGCGCTCGCCCATGCCGCCACCCCACCTGCGGGCAGCACCGGCCCGGCGCTCGGCGCGCGCGACACAGTGCATTGCTATGGCGTCAATAGCTGCAAAGGCACCACCGATTGCAAGACCACGCAGCACGACTGCAAGGGCATGAACAGTTGCAAGGGTCACGGCTTCAAGGCGATGGCCGCGAACATGTGCCTCAAGCGGGGCGGCACCATCGGCGACATCGGCTGAAGCC
>JAGWUU010000145.1 GCA_028868335.1 Sphingomonadales bacterium
GGCGGGACCAAGGCCTTCGTGCGCCAGTTCAGCCTCGGCCTGCGGAGCGACCTTGCCGGAACCGGCGTACGCGTCACCTCGATCGAGCCGGGCATGGTCGAAACCGAATTCACCATGGTCCGCAACGGCGGCAATCAGGCGGCGCACGATGCGCTCTATGGCGGGGCGAACCCGCTCGACGGCAACGACATCGCCGAGGCCGTGTGCTGGATCGCCAATCTGCCGCCGCACTACAATATCAATACGATCGAAATGATGCCGGTAAGCCAGAGCTTCGCCGGCTTCCAGGTCGCGCGAAGCGGCTGACCGGCGCGCAATGGAATTCCTGGTCCTTTTCGCGGTCGCGCTAGTGCCAGCTCTTGGCCTGCTGTTTGCTCCACGCGCATGGGTGAAACCCATTGGCGTGATCGCGGCTGTGCTGTTCGGCCTTTGTGTGCTCTGGACGGTATCTTTCAGCAATTCCTGCCAGAGCGATGGCTGCATAGGTGTGTTCTTCCTCGGCGCCTTCACGGCTCTGGTAGGCATTCTGGCAGCCATTGCCGGCATCATTCGGTGGGCGCTGATTTCCAGCCACGACCACCGCGCAAGTTCGGAAGAAGAATAAATGCCGTCCAATCGCCGCACCTTCGCCATCATTTCGCACCCCGACGCGGGCAAGACGACGCTGACCGAGAAGCTGCTGCTTCAGGGCGGCGCGATCCATCTGGCTGGCGAGGTGAAGGCACGCGGTGCTGCCCGCCGGGCGCGGTCTGACTGGATGAAGATCGAGCAGCAGCGCGGGATTTCCGTGACCAGCTCGGTGATGACCTTTGAACGTCAGGGCATCACCTTCAACCTGCTCGATACGCCGGGGCACGAGGACTTTTCCGAGGACACCTATCGCACGCTGACGGCGGTGGATTCGGCGATCATGGTCATCGATGCCGCCAAAGGCATCGAACCGCAGACGCGCAAGCTGTTCGAGGTCTGCCGCCTGCGTTCGGTGCCGATCATCACCTTCGTCAACAAGGTGGACCGCGAAGGGCGCAGTCCCTTCGAGACGCTCGACGAGGTGGCCGATGCCCTTGCACTCGATGTCTGCCCGATGGCCTGGCCGGTGGGGCTGGGGGGGCTGTTTCAGGGCGTGCTCGATTTTGGCACCGGCCTCACCAGCCGCCCCGAGGGGGACAGCCGCGAGTTCCTGGGCAAGCGCGATACCGATCCGCTGCCCTCTGACATCGCTGACGAGGTGGAGCTGGCGCGCGGTGGCTATCCCGAATTTGATCTGGAGGCCTACCGCAACGGCGACCTGACCCCGGTTTATTTCGGATCGGCACTCAAGAATTTCGGCGTCGCCGAGCTGATCGACGCCATCGCCAGCTTCGCCCCGCCGCCGCGCCCGCAGCCTTCGGATCAGGGTGAGGTTTCGCCCGATGGCAAGGAAGTGACCGGCTTCATCTTCAAGGTCCAGGCCAACATGGACCCGATGCACCGCGACCGGATCGCCTTCATGCGGCTGGTGTCGGGCACATTCAAACGCGGCATGAAGCTCACTCCGTCTGCCTTGGGCAAGCCGGTGGCGATCCATTCGCCGATCCTGTTCTTCGCGCAGGACCGCGAGATCGCCGATTCGGCCGAGCCGGGCGACATCATCGGCATCCCCAACCACGGCACGCTGCGGGTGGGGGATACCCTGTCCGAGAGCAACAAGGTCCGCTTCACCGGCCTGCCCAACTTCGCCCCCGAAATCCTGCGCCGCGTCGCGCTGCGGGATCCGACCAAGACCAAGCAATTGAGGAAGGCGCTCGACGACCTGTCCGAGGAAGGCGTGATCCAGGTGTTCTACCCCGAGATCGGCGCGCAATGGATCGTCGGCGTGGTCGGCCAGCTCCAGCTCGACGTGCTGATCTCGCGGCTGGAAGCGGAATACAAGGTCGAGGCGATGCTCGAGCCCGCACCTTTCGATACCGCGCGCTGGCTCAAGGGCAGCGATGCCGCGCTCAAGAACTTCGCCGATTTCAACAAGAGCAACCTCGCCAAGGACCGCGATGGCGATCCGGTGTTCATGGCCCGCAGCGCCTGGGACGTGGGATACCAGCAGGAGCGCAATCCAGAGCTTACCTTTTCTGCGACGAAGGAGCGATAGGGGCGGCGTTGCTCTTGGCGGTCGGCTGGCTCAGCCTGCGCTTGTCGAAGGCCGCGCACCGACCTAACCTCTCCCCATGGCCGACTTTACCGATCACCTCACCCCCGATCACGAAGCGATGATTGCCCGGCAGGCGATCTACTTCGTCGCCACCGCCGCTGCGGATGGGCGGATCAACCTCAGCCCCAAGGGCCTTGCCGATACCTTCAAGGTGCTGGGGCCGAACCGCGTCGCCTATCTCGATCTTGGCGGCTCTGGCAACGAAACGCATGCTCATCTCGCCGCGGACGGGCGCATCACCGTGATGATGTGCAATTTCGAGCAACCGGCCCTGATCCTGCGGATCTATGGCCGGGGCAAGCCGGTGCTGCCGCGGGATGCGCAGTGGAGCGAACTTCAGGCGCATTTCACCCTGCTTCCCGGCACCCGGCAGATCTTCGATATCGCCGTGGAGAGCGTCCAGACAAGCTGTGGTTGGGGCGTGCCGGTCATGCATATCGAAAAGCATCGCGAAACGCTGGTCAAGTATCACGCCCAGTCCGATCCGGCGCTGTGGGAGGCCAAGGTGGGCGCGCGTACGACCAGCATCGACGGGTTGCCGACGCGGGCGACCGACCGGTTTATCGCCGGAACCTGATGCAGCTTACTTTCGCCAGCTACAACATCCACAAGGCCGTTGGCCTCGACCGGCGCCGCGATCCCGAGCGGATACTGGCGGTACTGCACGAGATCGATGCCGACGTGGTGGCCTTGCAGGAGGCTGACCGCCGGTTCGGCCGACGCGAGACGGTGCTTCCGCGCGCCATGCTCGACGATCTGTCGAACTATCGCGCCATTCCGCTCAACCACCGGCCGGATTCGATCGGCTGGCACGGCAATGCCTTGCTGGTGAAGCGGGGCATCGCCGTAACCGAGGCGGGCGTGGTGGCGCTACCCACGCTGGAGCCGCGCGGGGCGGTGAGGGCCGATCTGGTGGCGGGCGGGCACCGGCTCCGCGTGGTCGGAATGCACCTTGATCTTTCGGGCCTGCGCCGCCGCCAGCAACTCCGCACGATTCTCGCTGAAGTCGGCGGATGCGGCCCCGCCTGTCCGGCGGTGCTGATGGGCGATTTCAACGAATGGGCCCTGCACGGCGGCGCCTGGCGCGAATTTCATCAGCCGTGGCGCGTGCTGACGCCGGGCCGCTCGTTCCCTTCGCGCCGACCGCTTGCCCAACTTGATCGGATCGTGATTTCCGGCGAATGGCGCGTCGACCAGACGCAGGCGCACCACTCGGCGCTGTCCGCCATCGCATCCGATCATCTGCCCGTCACCGCGACGCTTACTCTGCCCAAAAAATAGGCACCTGCGCAGCTTTCGCGCTTTGCATGGCGGTTTGGCGCAAGTCTGTTTCGCCCCTTTCTCTGAAATATAACGATATTGCCGAACTGGCACGGCCCTTGCTGCATGTGCGAAGCCGGAAATGGTCCGGCAGGCAATCAGGGGATCGGCATGAAATACATCATCGCCATCATCAAGCCGTTCAAGCTGGACGAGGTGCGCGATGCCCTCGGCGCCCTTGGCGTCGCAGGGATGACCGTTTCCGAGGTCAAGGGCTTCGGGCGACAAAAGGGACAAACCGAAATCTATCGCGGTGCGGAATATTCCACCAACATGCTGCCCAAGGTGAAGGTCGAAGTGGCCTGCACCGATGCATTGGCGGCGCAAGTGGTCGAAACGATCCAGCAGGCCGCCAGCACCGACGCGATCGGCGACGGCAAGATCTTCGTCCTCGACCTTTCATCCGCCACCCGCATTCGCACCGGCGAAACCGGAGATACCGCGCTGTGACGCGCTGGTTCGACAGGAGGGAAACAAACATGATCCGCAAGCTTCTTTGCGGTGCGGGCGCGATGGGGGCTTCGCTCCTCACCGCCAGCGCCGCGTTCGCGCAAGCTGCGCCGCAGATGGTCAATCTTGCCAAGATGACCCCGGCCGCGCAGGCCACCGCACAGGCAGCCATGGTCAACAAGGGCGACACGACCTGGATGCTGATTTCATCCGCGCTCGTCCTGCTGATGAGCGTTCCGGGCCTGGCCCTGTTCTACGGCGGCCTGGTCCGCACCAAGAACATGCTCTCGGTGCTCATGCAGGTGTTCATGATCGTTGCGATCACCGGCCTGCTGTGGGCCTTCATCGGCTATTCGCTGGCCTTCACGTCGGGCACGCCGGTTGGCGGCATTTTCGGCGGTTACTCGCTGGTCGGCGGGCTCTCGAAGGCGATGATGGCCGGGGTGACAAGCTCAACCTATGCCGCGACGTTCTCGAACAACGTCTATATTCCCGAACTCGCCTACTTCGTGTTCCAGATGACCTTCGCCATGATCACCCCGGCGCTGTTCATCGGTTCGTTCGCGGAACGCATCAAGTTCTGGCCGCTGATGATCTTCACCGTGCTGTGGTCGCTGATCGTCTATTACCCCATCGCGCACATGGTGTGGTACTGGGCGGGCCCGGACTTCCTGTCGGCCAGCCCGAACGACGCCGGTTTCCTGTTTGGCAAGGGCGCGCTCGACTTCGCGGGCGGCACCGTAGTCCACATCAACGCGGGCATCGCCGGACTGGTCGGCTGTCTGGTTCTCGGCAAGCGCCTGGGCTTCGGCAAGGAAGCAACCCCGCCGCACTCGCTGACCATGACCATGATCGGCGCCTCGCTGCTGTGGGTGGGTTGGTTCGGCTTCAACGCCGGTTCGAACCTTGAAGCGAACGGGGTTGCCGCGGTTGCCTTCGTCAACACCATGCTCGCCACCTGCGCCGCGGCGTTCAGCTGGGCCGTGGTCGAACAGATCGTCCACAAGAAGCCGTCCATGCTGGGCGCGGCCTCGGGTGCGGTCGCCGGTCTTGTGGCGATCACGCCTGCCTCGGGCTTCGGCGCGCCGATGACCTCGATCGTGCTCGGACTGATCGTTTCGCCGATCTGCTTCTTCTTCGTCTCGACGGTGAAGAACAAGTTCAAGTACGACGACACGCTCGACGTGTTCGGGGTTCACTGCATCGGTGGCATCACCGGCGCATTGGCGACCGGCATTGTCGCCAACCCCGCTCTCGGCGGTCAGGGCTGGATCGACTACACCAAGTTCCCGTCGGTCCCCGGCACCTATGACCTGACGACGCAGATGATCTCGCAGCTCTGGGCCATTGGCACGACGCTGGTGTGGTCGGGCGGCGTGTCCTTCGTGCTGCTCACCATCCTGGCCAAGACCATCGGCCTGCGTCCGGCGGACGATGCCGAGCGCGAAGGCCTCGACATCACAGAACACGGGGAACGCGCCTACAACTACTGAGGCACGATCCCAAAGCAGATTGGCCCAAAGCAGATTGGCCCAAAACAGATTGGCGGGGCCAGGGATCCTCCTCTCCTCCTCCCCCGGTTCCGCCAACCGACGTTCCTCCTGCGAACGCAAACTGAAAGGGCCGGAGCCAGCCGCTCCGGCCCCTTTTTTGTCCCGATGCCTAACCTGCTCAGTCGCCGAAGAAGTTCAGTTCGAGCACGATATTGTTGGGATCGACGATGAAGACCTGCCTGAGGCCGATCGCGGCGAGGTGGTTGGTTTCAAAGGCGATGCCCAGCGCGCCCAGCCGCTCAAGCAGCCCGGCATGGTTCTCGCAGGTGAAGGCGACATGGTGGATCGCCCCGGTCACCGCGCCAGGCTCCACCTCGCGGTCGAAGAAGCGCGGGCAATCGAGCGAATTGATGTGGATCAGCGCGCGGCCCTGATCGTCGAACATCCACTGGATCTGCTGCGGGGTGAAGGGCGGCGGCCCGTCGCGGCGCTCAAGGCCAAGGACGGCGGCATAGAACCGCGCCGTCTCGTCCAGCCTGTCGGTGATGATGTTATAGTGGTCGAGCGCGTTGACCTTCATGGCCGTCCTCCCCGGACGGAGTCTCAGCGCCGCCCGAGCGCCTTTTCGCTCTCCGCCATCAAACGCGCAATGATTTCCGCCACCGGTTCCTCGGCGTTGACCATGCCGACCGATTGCCCGGCCATCAGCGAGCCGTTCTCGACATCGCCGTCGATCACCGCGCGGCGCAGGGCACCGGCCCAATAGTGCTCGATCTCAAGCTGGGCGGCGCCCATGTCGACCTTGCCGTCGTCGAGAAGCTGGGCAACCTCGCGCTGCTTGGCGGTGAACTCCTCGGTGCCCTTGTTCTTGAGCGCGCGCACCGGGATCACCGGCAGGCGCGGATCGACCTGGACCGACGCGACCGCATCGCGGGCATTGGCGCGGAAGAACGCCTTCTTGAAATCCGGGTGAGCGATGGATTCGCTGGCGCAGGCGAAGCGGGTGCCAAGCTGCACACCGCTGGCGCCCATTTCCAGGTAGGCCGCGATCATGTCGCCATGGCCGATCCCGCCCGCCACGAACACCACGAAGTCTTCGCCCAGTTCGGGGAGGAATTCCTGCGCCAGAACGCTGGTGGCCACCGGGCCGATGTGACCGCCCGCCTCGCTGCCCTCGATCACCAGCGCGTCCGCGCCGGAGCGGAGCAGCTTCTTGGCCAGCGCCAGCGTTGGGGCAAAGACCAGAACCTTGGCGCCGAATTCTTTGATCGCCTCGACGCTGCCCTTGGGCGGAATGCCGCCCGCCAGCACGACATGGCCGACCTTGTGCTTCGCGCAGACGGCGATCAGGTCGAACAGCATCGGGTGCATGGTGATGAGGTTGACGCCAAAGGGCTTGTCGGTGAGCGCCTTGGTTGCGGTGATCTCCGCATCGAGCAGTTCGGGGGTCATCGCCCCGCAGGCGATCACGCCAAACCCGCCCGCGTTGCTGATCGCGGAAACGAGATTGCGTTCGGATACCCAACTCATCGCGCCGCAGAGAATGGCGTGTTCGGTGCCGAGGAATTCGGCGCCGCGGCGCATCAGCGCGCTGGTTCTGTCATTCACGTGGGGTTTCCCTGTTCGTCTCGATCGTCGGGCCTATAGGCAAGGAGCCGGGGCGAGGCCAGCCCTTCAAGCCTGTTCGTGACCAATGCGGTTTGTGCTTGCCCCTGCGGCAAGGCCGCGCCATGGAGCCGACGGGGCACAATCGGGGCATGATGCCCACACCACGCTTGCCGCAGTCGAGGTTGCTTGCTTCCCGCCATCCAGCACTACACCAGCCGCACCAGCGCCGACCTGCGCGCCCGTTTTGGCGAGCGGGTCGTCAGCCTTGCCCTGGCCTTGCTGGTCGAACTGGTGCTCATCATCATCGTGCTCTCGATGGGGATTGCCCGCGAAAAGCCCGTGTCGATTGCCGGAACGCGGATCACGGCGATCTCTGTGAGAGCCGCGCAGGACGATCAACCGAAGAACGCCCGGCAAAAGCAATCCCGATCGGTGCAACAGCCAGCCCAGCCCAGCACCCAGCCTGACAGGCCGCAACCACCGAACGTCCAGCCGGTCACAACCCCGCCGCATCCGGTTCCACCGGCGATCATCCCGCTCTCGCACGACCAGATGGCCGCGCTCGACATTTCGCGCATGCCCCACCAGCAAGGTCAGGCCGCTCCGGCCAAGGCCCTGATGGGCCCGGTTGATAGCGGCGTGCCGGGGGACAGCAGGCGGGTCGGTACTGCTCCGAACGGCCAGCCGCTCTACGCCGCATCGTGGTATCGCGAACCGACCGAGAGCGAACTGGCGGGCTACCTCTCGACGGCTGAGCAACCGGGTTACGCCCTGATCGCCTGCCGCACCGCGCCCGAATGGCGGGTCGAGGATTGTGTCGGGCTCGACGAATATCCCGCCGGATCGCAGATCCAGCGCGCCGTCCTCGCCGCGGCGTGGCAGTTCAAGGTGCGCCCGCCGCGCCTTGGCGGGGTCTATAAAGTCGGCGAATGGGTGCGAATCCGGATC
>JAGWUU010000146.1 GCA_028868335.1 Sphingomonadales bacterium
CGAAGCTGCTCGGCACCGTGGTCCGCTATCCGATCACCGCCGGCCAGCCGGTAACCCAGGGCGCCCTGGTCAAGCCGGGCGACCGCGGCTTCCTTGCCGCCGCGCTTGGCCCCGGCATGCGCGCCGTGACAATCCCGGTTTCGAAGAAAACCGGCGTTGCCGGCTTCATCTTCCCGGGCGACCACGTCGACCTCGTGCTGACCCAGGCGGTCAAGCCGACCGATGGCGGCGACACGCTCAAGACGGCGGAAACGATCATGCGTAACCTGCGCGTGCTTGCCACCGACCAGTCGACCGAGACGGAAACCGAAAACGGCAAAACCGTGGTCAAGACCGCCAGCACAGTGACGATCGAAGTGACCCCGAAAATCGCCGAGAAGATCGCCGTGGCGGACAACATCGGCCAGCTTTCGCTCTCGCTGCGATCCCTGGCCGATAGCCAGGCGGACCTCGATCGCGCGGTGGCCAGCGGAAACGTCAAGGTTCCCACGGGCATGAACAAGCAGGACGAGGACAAGTTCCTGTCGCAGGCGCTCAACCGTCCCAATGACAACGGTTCGACCTTCGTAACCGGCGGGGACGTCTCGCGCTTCCAGCGTCGCGGCATGCCCAGCCAGGCACAGGTGACCCGTTCGGCCGGCAACGCTTTCGGTGCCGCGATGGGCAATGCCATCGCCAGCCGGATGGGCGGGGGTGCAGGGATGCCCGGCGCCGTCGTTCGGTCAGGCCCCGTCGTCCGCGTGACCCGCGGCAAGGTTACCACTGAAGAATCCGTGGGGCGCTGAGATGACGCTTCGGAACACCAACGCCCTTCGCGGCCCCAAGAAAGGCAGCCCGATGAATCGCCTTGCCATTCAATTCCTGACTGCCGTGAGCCTGGCCGCGCCGTTGGCGCTGCTACCGGCGCAATCCGCACAGGCGCAGTCGGTTTCACGTCCGGCCAACGACATCAACCTGTCGATCGGTCGCGGCCAGCTCGTCACGGTCGGCGGTGCAATGACCGACGTGTTCGTCGCCAACGAGTCGATCGCCGACGTTCAGGTCAAGTCGCCCCGACAGCTCTACGTCTTCGGCAAGGCGGGTGGTGAAACCACTGTCTATGCCAGCGACGCGGCTGGCAACGTGATCTGGTCTGCCAACGTCCGGGTCGGTTCGAACATCGACAGCGTCGACCAGATGCTGAAGCTCGCCATGCCCGATGCGCATATCGCTGTGTCGACCATGGGCACCAACACCTTCCTGCTGACCGGCACTGTCGCCGCTCCCGAGGATGCGGCCGAGGCCCAGCGCCTGGTCCAGGCCTTCGTCAGCAAGGACGCCAACGTGATCTCACGCCTGAAGATGGCCACCCCGTTGCAGGTCAACCTGCAGGTCCGCTTTGCCGAAGTCAGCCGTTCGCTGGTTCGCCAGATCGGCGTCAACCTGACGAGCATGACTTCAGGCGGCAGCGGCTTCCAGATCGGCGTTGGCCAGCAGACCCGGACGTTCTTCTCCAGCTACCGTCCGGGTGCCCCAATGGGTGTTGGCAACACGGTGACATACAATGCCCCGGATCCGAACGATCCGACGAAGGTAATTTCGCAGTCCGGCACATCCTTAAACACGGCCTCGCTGGGCACCACGGTTGGCCTGGCTGGCAAGCTGTTCGGCCTCGATCTGCTCGGCGCGCTCGACATGGGCGAATCGCTCGGCCTCGTGACTTCGCTGTCCTCGCCCAACCTCACTGCGCTTTCGGGTGAGACGGCGGACTTCCTCGCGGGTGGCGAATACCCGATCCCGATAAGCCAGGGTCTTGGCACCACGTCAGTCGAATACAAGAAGTTCGGCGTCAGCCTGGCCTACACACCGACGGTTCTGGCCAACGGTCGCATCTCGATGCGGGTTCGCCCGGAAGTGTCCGAACTGTCGAGCCAGGGCGCGATCGTGCTCAACGGCTTCCAGGTCCCGGCACTGACGGTGCGCCGCGCAGAAACGACCATCGAACTCGGTTCCGGTCAGAGCTTCATGATCGCCGGGCTGATGAGCAACAGCGCCCAGAACACGCTGAAGAAGATGCCGGGCGCGGGCGATATTCCGATCCTGGGATCGCTGTTCCGCTCGACCAACTTCCAGCGCGGTGAGACCGAACTGGTGATCGTGGTGACGCCGTATCTGGTCAACCCGGTCAACGCCAATGACATCAAGCTTCCGACCGACGGCTATCAGAACGCCAATACGCTGCAGCAGTTGCTCGGCCATATGGAAAGCGACGGCAAGCTCGGCGGCGACCGGCCCAAGCCTACCGCCGCGCCTTCGGCTGCCACGGCACCCAAGGTAGGCGATCTGGATGCGCCCGCTGGTCCGGCAGCTCCGGCCAAGGAAGAGAAGAAGTCCAAGAAGAAGCCACGCTCCGCCGATGCGTCGAAGGGCGCGGCTCCCGGCTTCAGCCTGAACTGAGAGAGGTGAAGACCCATGCGTAAACGAATGAACCGCACGGCACTTGCCACGGCGATCACCCTCTCGCTCGGCCTAGCCCTGGGCGGCTGTGGCAACGGCCTTGGCGGTAACCGCAGCCTGGAATCGGTCCACCAGCCGGTGGTCGAACGCACCAACTACACGCTCGACGTGACCAGCGGTCCCGGCGGGCTGTCGCTCCCCGAGCAACGCCGCCTTGCCGGCTGGTTCGAAGCGATGAACCTGCGTTACGGCGACCGTATCTCGATCGACGATCCACTCAACAGCGCCGCTACCCGCTCCGCGGTGGAGGCGGTTGCCAGCCGCTTCTCGATGCTGGTCGGCGATCAGGCTCCGACCACGCCGGGTTATGTGAACGCCGGCACGGTTCGCGTCATCGTCACCCGCTCGAGCGCCCACGTCCCGGACTGCCCGAACTGGTCGGTCAAGTCGGACAATTCGCTGAGCAACGCCACCAGCACCAACTACGGCTGCTCGGTCAATTCGAACCTTGCGGCAATGGTCGCGGATCCCGAACACCTGCTCAAGGGTGCAGAGGGTTCCAGCCAGACTGTCGTGATGAGTTCGACCAAAGCCATCGACAGCTATCGCGGCGCCAAGCCAACCGGCGAAGGCGGTCTGAAGCAAGAATCCACGCAGAGCGGGAAGTAAGCCATGAATGCTCCTTGGAAACCAGGCACCCCCGGCAACCGCGACGCCTTCAACGCGTTCATCTGTGATGAAGCCGCGCTCGATGTGCTGCGCCCGGTCGTAATCGAAATGGGCTGGCAGCCCGAGAAGTGCAACAAGGGCGGCCTGCGCAACGCAGTGCAGTCCCTGTCGATCACTGCCAGTCCCAACATCCTGATGGTCGACCTGTCGGAGAGCGGCGATCCGCTGTCCGACATCAACGCCCTCGCCGAGGTCTGCGAGCCCGGTACGGTGGTGATCGCCGTCGGCCAGGTCAACGACGTGCGGCTCTACCGCGATCTCGTCGCCAGCGGCATCCACGACTACCTGCTGAAGCCCTTGTCCCCCGGACAGGTGCGCGATGCGCTGGTCAATGCCCAGGCGGTGTTCGCCGCGCCGAAGCATCACGATCCGGCTGTGGCCAAGCGCCACATCTCGACCGCGGTGATCGGCACGCGCGGCGGCGTGGGAGCGTCAACGCTCGCCACTTCGCTCGCCTGGCTGTTCAGCGCCGACGAGAAGATGCCGACGGCGCTGCTTGATCTTGACGTCCACTTTGGCACCGGCGCGCTGGCGCTGGACCTCGAGCCGGGCCGCGGCCTGACCGATGCGATCGAGAATCCGGGCCGTATCGATGGGCTGTTCATCGAACGCGCGATGATCCGTGCCAACGATCACCTGGCGATCCTTTCGGCCGAAGCGCCGATGAATTCGCCGCTGATGACCGATGGCGCAGCCTTCGTGCAACTGGAGGAGGAATTCCGCCAGGCGTTCGAAATGACCGTGATCGACCTGCCGCGAAACATGCTGATCAACTTCCCACACCTGCTGGCCGACGTGAACGTCGTCATTCTTGCCACCGAGATGACGCTGGCCGGTGCACGCGATGCGATCCGCATCCTTTCCTGGCTCAAGACCAATGCCGCCCACGTTCAGCCGATCGTGGTCGCCAACAAGGTCCAGTCAGGTGTCGCGGAGATCAGCAAGGCGGACTTCGAAGCGTCGATCGAACGCAAGATCGGCTACACGATCCCCTACGACGTCAAGGCGGCGACCAATGCGGCCAAGCTTGGCCAGACCTTTGCCGATGCCAATCGCAGCAGCAAGGCCGGCAGCACCATTCGCGAAATCGCCAAGACGATCATGGGCGTGGGCGAAGGCGAGGTCATCGACGACGGTGTCAAGGTCAAGACGTCGCTGCTCGGCAAGTTCGACCTGAAGTCGCTCCTGCCGAAGAAGGAAAAGTCCCCCGCCCCGGCCCAGGCCTGAGGCGGAACCGGTCCCCGGCCCGCCTCGGCGGGTCGCGCGGACCACTGACAAGGAAGGCGTAAAGCGCAGATGAGCATGATCCAGCTCCTGCTCGTGTTCATGGGCCTGATGGCTTTCATGGTGCTCGGCTACCTGGCTTTTGCCGGTCCCTCGGCGACCAAGGAAGGCGCGCGCCGCCTTCAGGCGGTCCGCTTCCGCCATTCGGAAAACACGATCGACCGGGTCGAGGCCCAGTTCAAGAAGGCGATCGCCGCACGCAAGCCCAAGATGCACCAGATCGCGGGCTCGGAATCGCGCATCGCGGCCCTTGCCCTGCGCCTGCACCGTACAGGCAAGGGATGGACGCTTAGCCAGTATCTCTACGCCTCGGCGGGCATTGCCCTAGCCATCATCGTGCTGATGTATCTCAAGACAGGAGCGATCCTGCTTTCGCTGGCCTTTGGGCTCGTCGTCGGCGCGGGCGTGCCGCACATGGCGGTCAACAGCGCGATCAAGAAGCGCTATGTCAACTTCACCACCAAGTTTCCCGATGCGATCGAGCTGCTCGTGCGCGGGTTGCGCTCGGGCCTTCCGGTAACCGAAACGCTGGGCGTGATCGCCACTGAAGTTCCCGGCCCGGTGGGCGAGGAATTCAAGTCGATCACCGAACGCATCAAGATCGGCAAGACCATGGAGGACGCCCTCCAGGACACCGCCGACCGGCTCAACATGCCTGAATTCAGCTTCTTCTGCATTACCCTGGCAATCCAGCGGGAAACCGGCGGCAACCTTGCCGAAACGCTGTCCAACCTTGCCGACGTGCTGCGCAAACGCGGCCAGATGAAGCTCAAGATCAAGGCGATGAGTTCGGAATCGAAGGCCTCGGCGTACATCGTCGGTGCGCTACCCTTCACCGTGTTCGGCCTGATCTGGTTCGTGAACCCCAGCTACATCGGCGGCTTCTTCACCGATGAGCGCCTGATCGTCATCGGCCTTGGCGGGCTGGTGTGGATGAGCATCGGCGGGTTCATCATGGGCAAGATGGTCAGCTTCGAGATCTGAGCGGAAGGAATAGGAACATGCTGCACTCTCCGCCCGGACCCACGCTCCTCGGTGTCGACGTCATCTGGGCTGGCACCCTGCTGGCCGGCCTCACCGCGATGGCGATCATGTTCGCGGTCTATACCGCGCTCACGATCCGCGATCCGATGGCTAAACGCGTCAAGGCGCTCAACGAGCGGCGCGAGCAGCTCAAGTCGGGCATCGTCACACAGTCCGCCAGGAAGCGGGCAAAGATCGTCCGCAAAAACGAGACGACCGACAAGATGCGCGACACGCTGTCGTCGCTCAAAGTCCTTCAGGCCAGCCAGCTTGCCGTGGTCCAGCAGAAGCTGGCCCAGGCTGGTATCCGCAAGAAGGAATGGGCCGTCGCGGTCATCTTCGGACGGCTGGTCCTGCCGATCGTATTCGGCGCGCTGGCCGCGCTGCTGATCTACGCGCTGAACATTTTTCCAGCCTGGGGCCCGGCCAAGAAGTTCGCCGGCTTCGCCGTCATGACCATTCTTGGCTACAAGGCGCCTGACCTCTACATCAACAACATCAAGAACAAGCGCACGAACGAAGTCCGCAAGGGCCTGCCCGACGCGCTCGACCTGTTGGTGATCTGCGCCGAAGCCGGTCTGACCGTCGACGCCGCGTTCAACCGTGTCGCCCGCGAACTTGGCCGCGCCTACCCGGAACTGGGTGACGAATTCGCCCTGACCGCAATCGAGCTGTCGTTCCTGAGCGAACGGCGCCAGGCGTTCGAAAACCTTGCCTATCGCGTTGATCTGGAGGCGGTGAAGGGCGTGACCACCACCATGGTCCAGACCGAGCGCTATGGTACTCCGCTCGCCTCGGCGTTGCGCGTACTCTCCGCCGAATTCCGCAACGAGCGCATGATGCGCGCGGAAGAAAAGGCAGCGCGTCTGCCTGCGATCATGACCGTGCCGCTGATCCTGTTCATTCTGCCGGTGCTGTTCATCGTGATCCTTGGCCCGGCAGCCTGCTCGATCAGTGACGCCTTCGCCGGCGGCACTCCGGGACACAAAGGCTAGACCGGACCCCAGACAACCGAAGACCAGCGACAGCCCCCGCCCCGCAAGGTGCGGGGGTTGTTGTTACGGGTTCGTCCTGGCCCGGCTCAGTGCAGGGGAACAACTTCCTGCTCGATCGCACCGAAGATCGAACGGTGGTTGGCATCGAGCATTTCGATCCGCACCGTATCGCCAAAGCGCAGGAACGGCGTGACGGCCTTGCCGGTGGCAATCGTCTCCACCATGCGCTGTTCGGCGATGCAACTGTAACCGCGTCCACCTTGGCTGACTGGCCGCCCCGGCGACCCATCGGGATCGCGATTCGAGACGGTGCCGGACCCGATGATCGAGCCCGCGCCAAGATTCCGCGTCTTCGCCAGGTGCGCGATCAGCATGCCGAAGTCGAACGTGCATTCCTCGCCCGCCTCGGCCCGTCCGAATGGCTGTCCGTTAAGATCGACATGAAGCGCCAGATTGAGCCGCCCACCGTTCCACGCCGTGCCCAGCGCATCAGGCGTGACGAAAACGGGCGAGAAATGGGTTGCCGGCTTTGACTGGACAAAGCCGAAGCCCTTGGCCAGTTCGCCGGGAATGAGGTTGCGCAACGACACGTCGTTGACCAGCCCGATCAGGCGAATGGACCGCAACGCATCGGCCGCACTCACGCCCTGGGGGACGTCGCCAGTGACGACGCAAATCTCCGCCTCCATGTCGCAGCCCCAGGCCTCATCAGCCAGGGTGATCGGTGCGCGCCCTCCGCGCAGGTCGTCGCTGCCGCCCTGGTACATCAGCGGATCGTGCCAGAAGCTCTCCGGCAGTTCCGCGCCGCGCGCCTTGCGGACAAGCTCAACGTGATTGACGTAGGCCGAACCGTCGGCCCACTGAAAGGCGCGAGGCAGCGGGGCCAATGCCTCGCGCTCGTGGAAACGCTCAAGCGGAATGGCCTCGTGCGCAACCTCGGTCGCGAGCGCACGCAGCGTCGGCTCATGCCGCTCCCAGTCGTCGAGCGCCGCCTGCAGGGTCGGGACGATGTGCCCGGCATCGGCATACCAGTTCAGGTCGTCGGAAACGACCGCCAGCCGACCGTCGCGGCCACCGGGCAGGGAAGCGAGTTTCATCCGTTGGTCTCCATGTTGCGAACGGTTTGCTGGATCCGATCGAGCAACGATTTGAATTGGGCCTGCTCGTCAGCGGCAAGCGAAGCAAACAACCGGCGCTCCATCTCTAGCGCGATCGGCATGATCGCCCCGTGCATGGTCCGGCCTGCGGGCGTCAGCTCGAGATGATGGGAACGGCCATCGCGATCGTTGGGGCTGCGCGCGATAAGGCCGCGATCTTCCAGAACCTTGCACGCCCGGTTGACGGCGACCTTGTCCATCCGGGTCTGGCCGACCAGCCCGCGCTGCGTCATCGCGCCGGAGTCGCCGAGAACGGCCATGACCCGCCAGTCCGGGATCTTCAGCCCGAAGCGCGCGTGGTATTCATTGGCGATACAGTCGCTCACCGCGTTGGACGTGACCGAGAGAATGTAG
>JAGWUU010000147.1 GCA_028868335.1 Sphingomonadales bacterium
CCAGTTCTCGCCGCACCTGCTGCTGGCGACGGCTGGACGCGGGCGCGATCCGATCGCCGCGCGCGCCTCCATGGCGACGGGACTGGTGCTGTGGCTCTACACCTTGGCGCTGCCGCCGATCCTGCCGGAAAGCTGGCTTGCCGCGCTTGCAAGGGGGCCGTTCGATCCGCTGCAACTGTTCGGGATTGGCTCGGCCTCGCCGCTGGTTCACGGCACCTTCTGGAGTCTGGGTACGAACCTTGTGGTCTATGGGGCCATTGCTGCGCGCGGGTTCACCGCCCCCGCCGTGCCGCGCTTCTTTCGCGGACAGCGCCACGTCAGCGATCTGGGCGAACTGGTGGCTCTGACAGCGCGCTTCGTCGGGCGTGAGCGCGCCGAGATGGAATTTCCGCTGGCAATCAAGGGCCAGCAGATCGACCGGCGTTCGGCCAAGCGCGCTGAAGACCTGATTGCCCGGGTCGTCGGTGCATCCTCGGCCAGGGCGCTCGTGGCTTCGGCACTGGCCGGCGGGACGATGAGCTTGCCCGACGTCACCCGCCTGCTTGACGAGGGCGGGCAGAGCCTGCGCTTCTCGCGCCAGTTGCTTGCCTCGACCTTTGAAAACATCGATGCCGGGATCAGCGTGGTCGACGCCGAGATGAATCTGGTCGCATGGAACACCCGCTACCTTGAACTGTTCGACTATCCGCCCGGCATGGTCCGCGCCGGGGTGCCGGTCGACGAACTGATCCGCCACAATGCCCGACGCGGCGATTTCGGACCGGGTGACGCCGAATTTCATGTTACCAAGCGGCTCGATCATCTCAAGCGCGGGCTGGAACATAGCTTTGAGCGACGGCGCAACGACGGGCGCGTGATCAAGACCGTTGGTGGGCCGATGCCGGGCGGCGGCTATGTGATGAGCTTCACCGACATTACCACCGAAGCCGAAATGCGTGAGGAACTGCGCGCTACGCTGGACGAACTCGAACAGCGCGTGTCCGACCGTACCCGCGAACTGAGCGATGCCAATCGTCGCCTTGCCAAGACAGACCGCGAAAAGACCCGTTTCCTCGCCGCCGCCAGCCATGACCTGCTCCAGCCGCTCCACGCCGCGCGGCTGTTCACCGCCGGACTGCGGCGCGATGGCGATGCGCGCTCGCAGGGGCTGGTGCAACGGATCGACCGTTCCATTGTCGCTGCCGAGGATCTGCTGCGCGCCCTGCTCGACATCAGCAAGCTCGACGCCGGAGGGGTTACGCCGCGACCAGAGCCGGTCGCGCTCGATGCCTTTCTTGGCGATATGGTCGAAACCTTCCGGCCACTGGCCGAGGAAAAGAGCCTTGTGCTGCGGCTGGGGGCGGCACCGGGCGCGGTGATGACCGATCCGGGGCTGCTGCGTTCGATCATGCAGAACTTCCTGACCAACGCGGTGCGCTACACAAACACTGGTGCGATCCTCGTCGGGGTGCGGCGACGTGGCGGACTGTGGCGGATCGACGTGGTCGATACCGGCGTCGGCATCGCACCCGAAAAGATCGACGCGGTGTTCGGCGAGTTCACCCGACTGGGCGAGGTCGAGGTCGAGGGGCAGGGGCTGGGACTCGCCTTGGTCGAACGAATCGCACGGCTGCTGGGCGGGCGGATCGATGTCGCTTCGCGACCGGGGCGGGGCAGCCGTTTCAGCCTGCTGCTGGCAGCGGCGGATGCGCCGCGCCAGAAGGTTGGGCCAGGACGGAGGAAGGCTTCGGTCGCGGCGGCGGAGCGTTCGCTCGATGTGCTGGTGGTCGACAACGACCGTACCATCGTCGAAGCGACCGTGGCGTTGCTCGAAAGGCTTGGTCACCGCCCGCGCGGCGCGGTCGGGATGGCCGATGCGCTGCCGCTTGCGGGCGATGTCGATGCCGTACTCGCCGATTACCAGCTCGATAACGATGAGGACGGGCTGGCGCTGATCGAAGCCTTGCGCATGGTTCGGCCCGATCTGCCCGCGCTGCTCATCACCGCCGAGAGCGGAGAGGTGATGCGCGAACGCGCCGCCATGCTTGGTGTCGAAGTGTTGTCGAAACCGGCGGCTCCGGCGGCGATCGAACGCTTTCTCGCCAACGTTCCCGCGGCGGTTTCAGTGGCGCAGGTCTAGCCCGAGCGAGCGCGCCACAAGAGCGGCCTGGGTGCGGTTGCTGACATCCAGCTTGCGCATGATCGCGGTCATGTGCGCTTTGACCGTCGCCTCGCTCATGCCGAGATTGTAGGCGATCTGCTTGTTGAGCTGGCCTTCCAGCACGGCCAGCAGCACCTTGAGTTGGGTAGGCGTGAGACCGGCGACGGTCGAGCGTACAGTATCGACCGGCTCGTCGCTGCGCGGTTGCGGAGCGGGCGGTGCGCCAAGCGCGGCGGCTATGGCCTGCTCGATCGTGGCGAGGTCACTGTCCTTGTGCAGGAACCCGATCGCCCCGAACGCTCGCACCTCAGCCGCGGCGGCGGCGCCATCGGCGCTCGAGACAACGAGGATGGGCACCTCGGGCTTCTCGGCATGGAGCAGGGCGATGCCCGAATAGCCGACCGCGCCCGGCATCTTGAGGTCGAGCAGGATCAGCGCGAGATCGCCGCTTTCGCCCACCGCCTTGGCGGCGGCGGCCAGCGTGCCCGCCTCCACCACCCGCGCATCGGGAAGAACCCGATCCACCGCCAGGCCCAACGCCTGGCGGAACAGCGGATGGTCGTCCGCGATCAGGACGCTGCGCGTCACGCCTTCTCCAGGCTCGGCCGGTTGGCTAGCAGGTGATCGACCACCGAGGGATCGGCAAGCGTCGACGTATCGCCGAGGTTACTGACGTCGTTCTCGCCGATTTTCCTGAGGATGCGGCGCATGATCTTGCCCGAGCGGGTCTTGGGCAGACCCGGCGCGAACTGGATCACGTCGGGCGTGGCGATCGGGCCGATCTCGCGGCGGACCCAGGCGACCAGCTCCTTGCGGAGCGATTCATCGGGTTCGACATTGGCATTGGTGGTGACGAAGGCATAGATGCCCTGGCCCTTGATGTCGTGCGGCATGCCGACCACGGCTGCCTCTGCCACCTTGACGTGGGCGACCAGTGCAGACTCGATCTCGGCCGTGCCCATGCGGTGGCCCGAGACGTTGATCACATCGTCGATGCGGCCGGTGATCCAGTAGTACCCGTCCTCATCCCGGCGGCAGCCGTCGCCGGTGAAGTAAAGGCCCTTGAAGGTGCTGAAATAGGTCTGGAAGAAGCGTTCGTGGTCGCCCCAGACGGTACGCATCTGGCCTGGCCACGAATCCTTGATCACCAGGCAGCCATCACCCGCGCCCTCGATCTCCACCCCTTCGTTGTCGACCAGCATCGGCTGGACCCCGAAGAACGGCTTGGTCGCCGAGCCGGGCTTGAGTGCGGTGGCGCCGGGCAGCGGTGAAATCAGCACCCCGCCGGTTTCGGTCTGCCACCAGGTATCGACGATCGGGCAGCGGTGATCGCCGACAACGCGGTGATACCACTCCCACGCCTCGGGATTGATCGGTTCGCCGACCGATCCCAGCAGCTTGAGGCTCTTGCGGCTGGTGCGGGTGACATAGTCGTCGCCTTCGCGCATCAGCGCGCGCAGTGCGGTGGGGGCGGTATAGAAGATTTCGACCTGGTGCTTGTCGATCACCTGCCAGAACCGGCTGGCGTCGGGATAATTGGGCACCCCTTCGAACATCAGGGTGGTCGCCCCGTTGATCAGCGGACCATAGACGATGTAGCTGTGACCCGTGACCCAGCCCACGTCGGCGGTGCACCAGTAGATCTGGCCCGGGCGGTAATCGAACACGTACTGGTGGGTCATCGAGGCCCAGACGCCGTAGCCGCCGGTGGTGTGGAGCACGCCCTTGGGCTTGCCGGTCGAACCCGAGGTGTAGAGGATGAACAGCGGATCTTCCGCGTTCAGTTCCTCGGGCGGGCAATCGGTACTCTGTGCGGCGACGCCATCGTGCCAGTCGATGTCGCGGCCCGGCTTCATCGTCACCGCGCCGCCGGTGTGCTTCAGCACGATGACGGTTTCGACCGAGGGCAGGTTCGTCAGCGCGGCATCGACGTTGGCTTTCAAGGGCACCCGTTTGCCGCCGCGCAAGCCTTCATCTGCGGTGAGGACAACGGTGCTGTCGCAGTCCTCGATCCGGCTGGCGAGCGAATCCGGGCTGAATCCGGCAAAGACGATCGAATGGATCGCCCCGATCCGTGCGCAGGCCAGCATGGCGACGGCGGCTTCGGGGACCATAGGCAGGTAGATCGTGACCCGGTCGCCCTTCTTGACCCCGCGCGCCTTCAGCAGGTTGGCGAAGCGGCAGGTTTCGGCATGGAGTTCGCGGTAGGTGAGCTTACGGACCGGAGTATCTGGACTGTCCGGTTCCCAGATGATCGCAACCGTGTCCCCGCGCGTTTCCAGGTGACGGTCCAGAGCGTTGGCGGCGAGGTTGAGCGTGCCGTCGGAGAACCATTTGATGCCGAAATCAGCCTCGTGATAGCTGGTTTCCTTGACCTTGGTGAATGGCTTGATCCAGTCGATCCGCTTGGCTTCCTCGCGCCAGAATGCATCGGGCTCATCGACTGAGCGACGATACATCTCATTATAGCGCGCCTCGTCGATCAGTGCGGTCTGGGCCCATTCAGCGGGCACGGGGTAGATTGCTTCGCCCATCCGGCGTCTCCTCTCCATGCGGAACGTTACGGCCTCAGCCGCTTGCGAACAGGCTAGCGTAGTTCCGCTCACCGAGCGAGCATAGACCATAGTCGTAGGCTCACTACCAATGTCTGGATGTTGCTTGGCGCGGCATGGTTCCAACCTGCCTCGATCCCGAGACATGACGTCGGGAAGGGTTGAGGAGAGGGAACCATGAAACGAGGCAAGAAGGTCTGGATCGGCGTCCTGCTGGGCGCAAGCGCGCTGGCGGCGCCGCAACTGGCCCAGGCAAAGACCAGCCGCGAGGCAGCTCTCGAAGCGCGACTCGCCAAGCTCGAAACCGAGATGGAGCAGCTTCGCACCGATCTCGCCACATCGCGTGAACAGCAGGCGCAGGCCCAGGCCAGCGCGCAGGCTGCCAGCACGAGCGCGCAGGCTGCGGCCACCACCGCCCAGGCCGCCGTGACCAAGAGCAACGAAACCGCCACCAAGCTCGCCGCGCTGGAAAAGAAGCCGCTGCCCGAAGGGATGAAGTCGGGCGGCTCATCGATCAAGATCGGCGGCTACATCAAGCTGCTCGCTTCCAGCACCCGCTATTCCGATGGCGAAGTCGCCACCAACTCGCTGGGCCGCGATTTCTACCTGCCGCAGACGCTTCCGACCAGCAACCAGCCTGCTACCCGGGTAACGGATTTCACCGCCAAGCAATCGCGCTTCTGGTTGAACTTTTCCACCGATGTCGCCGGACACGCGGTCAAGGGTTATGTCGAGGCGGACTTCCAGGTGTCGCCTGGCACGCAGGGATCGCAACGCACCACCAACGGCTACAACCTGGGCCTGCGGCGCGCCTACATGCAGGTCGACAAGTGGACCTTCGGCCAGGACTGGTCGACCTTCCAGTACACTGGGGCGCTGCCTGAAAGCACCGACTATGTTGGCGGCGTCGAAGGAACGGTGTTCGTTCGCCAGCCGCTTATCCGCTACACCACGCCGCTGTCGAAGCAGACCACCTTGCAGGTCAGTGTCGAAAATCCCGAATCTGGTACAGCCACGGTCGGGTCGCCCACGTTGATTGAAAACGGCAAGGACCACATGCCCGATTTCGCGGCGCGGCTGGTCCACACCGGCAAGAGCGCGGAAATCTCGCTCGCTGCGCTCGGTCGGCAGGTGCGGGTCGAAAATGCCGGTGTTGGCGCCACTGCTGGAGGCTACGGCGCCAGCCTGGCCGGCAAGCTGTTCCTCAACAAGGACAAGACCGGGGACGTGCGCTTCATGGCCACCTATGGCCGGAACATCGGGCGCTATGTCGGGCTGAACTTCGCGCCCGATGCGGTGTACGATCCAGTGTCGGGCAAGCTTCGCAACGAGACGGTGTTTGCCATGCTTGGCGCGGTACGCATCCCGCTCAGTCCGAAGCTGCGCATGAACCTGATGGGCAGCTACCAGCACGTCAACTACGACAGCCTGTTGACCGCCGCCAACGTCGGCACCTTCAACAAGCAGGCATGGAGCGGGGCGGTCAACCTGTTCTATTCACCCGTCAAGGCAGTCGACCTTGGCGTCGAAGTCCGCCACGGTGAACGCGATCTGGTCAATGGCGCCAACGGCACCACCGACCGCGTCGATTTCGCCGCGAAGTACAGCTTCTGATAATCATAATAGGAGAGGGACAATGGACCTGCACCTGCACGAGACGCCGGAAGAGCTTGCCGCTCTTCCCCGTCATCACGTTGCGACACATGACGAACGACTGATCATCACCGCCTCTTCGCTGGGGACGGTGTTCGAATGGTACGATTTCTATCTCTATGGTCTTCTCACCGCGATCATCGCGGCGCAGTTCCTGACCGGGCTCAACGCCACCACCAGCTACATCATGGCGCTGCTGGTGTTCGCGGCGGGCTTCATCGTGCGGCCGTTCGGGGCGCTGGTGTTCGGGCGGATCGGTGACATGGTCGGCCGCCGTTACACTTTCATCATCACCCTGGCGGTGATGGGCCTTTCGACCTTCCTGGTCGGATGTCTGCCCACCTACAAGACGGCCGGCGTCGCCGCGCCGATCATGCTGGTGGTGCTGCGCATGTTCCAGGGCCTGGCCCTCGGCGGGGAATACGGTGGCGCGGCGACCTACGTTGCCGAGCATGCTCCCAACGGCAAGCGCGGTTTCTACACAAGCTGGATCCAGATCACCGCCACAGCCGGATTGGCCATGGCCCTGCTGATCGTGATCCTGGTCCGCTCGCCAGTGACGGGCGTGGGCGAGGAAGCGTTCAAGGCCTGGGGCTGGCGCGTCCCCTACCTGATCTCGGGGCTGTTCCTCGCGGTTGGGCTGTGGCTGCGCCTCAAGCTGCACGAATCGCCGGTGTTCCAGAAGATGAAGGCCGAAGGGACCTCGTCCAAGCGGCCGCTGTCGGAAGCCTTTGGTGAGTGGACGAACCTCAAGGTCGTGCTGATCGCATTCTTCGGCGCGATCGCCGGACAGGCGGTGGTTTGGTACACCGGCCAGCTCTATGCGATGTTCTTCCTTGAAAAGATGCTCAAGGTCGATGGCATCACCTCGAACACGCTGATCGCCGTTGCTCTGATGCTGGGTGCGCCGTTCTTCCTGTTCTTCGGCTGGCTGTCGGACAAGGTGGGTCGCAAGCCGATCATCCTCACGGGTTGCGCGCTCGCCGCGTTGACGCTGTTCCCGGTGTTCCACGCACTGACCGGCGCCGCCAATCCGGCTCTGGCCAAGGCCCTGACCGATGCCCCGGTGACGGTGACGGCCAATCCGGTCGAATGCTCATCACAATTCGACCCTGTGGGCAAGAATCCGTTCGACACGACCAGCTGCGACATCGTCAAGAACGCGCTGGCCAAGGCTGCGGTGAACTACACCAACGTCGATGCTTCGGCGGGAACGATCGCCTCGGTCCAGATCGGTGGAAAAACCTTCGTAGCGCCGGATCCGTCGAAGGTCAGCGGGGATGACCGCAAGAAGGCGATCGCTGCCTTCACCGCCCAGGTCGCCGGTGCTCCGGCCGCTCCGGCCAAGCCCGCAGAAGGCGGCAAGCCGGCAACGCCTGCCAAGGCGGCGGTGGTGGGTGAACTGTCCAAGGTTGGCTACCCGACCAAGGCCGACCCCGAGCAGATCAACAAGCCCAAGGTCGTTGCGATCCTGTGGTATCTCGTGCTGCTGGTAACGATGGTTTACGGCCCAATCGCGGCGATGCTGGTGGAATTGTTCCCCAGCCGGATCCGCTACACCTCGATGTCGCTGCCCTATCATATCGGCAACGGCTGGCTGGGCGGGCTGCTGCCGGCGATCGG
>JAGWUU010000148.1 GCA_028868335.1 Sphingomonadales bacterium
CCTGCACCGGAGCGTCGGTCCGTCACGATGGCATCGGCGCGTCCGATACGGTCCAGCACCGGGGCGAGCGAGTCCGGGTCGGTGGGATCGACCAGCACCTGCTCCTTGCCCGCGTGGGCAGCGATCAACTTCAGCCCGTCAGGCGTGGACGGATCATAGGTCGTGGTTGCTACATGGGTGACCGTCGCGCCGAGATCCGCAAGATAGCGCGTTGCCGGCGCCAGCGGGCCGGTAACGAGATCGACGATGCCAAGGCCCGCAAGCGGGCGCCGCGGGTGGGGCACGGGTCACACTCTCCGACAGGGCCGCCCGCGACCATAACGCTTTCGCGGCAACAGTCGAATCGGGGCGAACCACATTTATCTAACAACATTCGATAACAGGGTGAGCGTCAAATTCAAGCCGCTAGCCGAGCAAGGCTTCCAATGTGCCAAGGTCGACTATCGCCGCGCTGCTGCGTGCGGCCATCTGCGTGCACAGCTCCTCGGGCTGGACTTGCGGAGGGCACAGCGAAAACAGGAACATCCACGCCGCATGGCGGACATATTCACGCCAGGCATCCTCGAACGACGGGGCATCGCCACCGCAGGCAGCGAGGCGGGTGAGATAATATCCGATCTGCTCCTTTTCGAGCGCCCGGCGCTGGTCCACCGTCTGCCCCGCGACCATGGCATAGGCGACGTCCCACGCCCAGTTGCCGTGCATGACGCTCGCCCAGTCAAGCAGGCCCGGCGAGCCATCGGGGTCGAAGAACAGGTTGCCGACGTGCGGATCGCCGTGGACCAGGCACAGCGGATCGGCCACGTCGGCCGCCAGCATCACCTTGATGGCCCGCGCCATCCGGTCACGATCGCGCAGTTCCGGCGCGACATTGGCGAAGCGGGGCAGCTTCGACGAATCGTCCCAGAAGCCGATGAAGCGATCGACCACGTTATCGGAATGGATCACGCCGCCGGGCTTGAGCCAGCCGAGACGCCGCAGTTCTTCCGACTTCCAGAAGGTGCCATGAAGCGCTGCAAGCTGGTCGAGCAGGGCCTTGATCGACGGCGGCGGCATGTCGATGCCCTGGGTGCCGAAACGGACCGGACGACGGTTGAGATCCTCGTACAACACGATCCCGCTCGACCCGTCGGGCGCGATCGCGGTGGCATAGGGCGCTGGCAGATTGATCGGCAGGCGCGCGGCGAGATCGCGGAAGAACAGCGCTTCGATCGTCGAGTGAACCGCCTGCTCGGGGATCTGCGTCTCCAGTCCGCACTTGAGCCACAGGCTGGGGGGCAGGTCGTGTGCGTTGCCGGCATCGTTGTAGGTGAGGTGGTATTCGATCTTGGTCGCGGTGCCGCTGATCACTGTGCCCCGCCTGGCGTCGGTGACTACCGTGCCGGGGAATCGCCGCGCCAGGTATCGGCTCAGCAAGGCCGCGTCGATGTCGTCTATCTTGCGTGGAAATCCGGTCATCGGTCCAACCCCAGTTCCTGCCGCATCGCGGGCGTCGGTCCCTTGAGTTCGGCGGGTTCGAAGAAGCCCTGGCCCAACCTTCCCCCGCATTCGAACTCGGCAAGGCCGTCGACTCCGAACCAGCCTTCGCCGCCCGTCAGACCAGTTGCCTTGACCGTGCCCGAAAGGCGGTATCCGCGATTGTCGTGCGTCCAGATGTCGGCCCGCACGCCCAGCGGCGAGGCGCCGTCGTCGGCGATCTCTGAACGGAACGCCGCGCGCGTGACCCGGTGGACCCGGCCGTTGTCAACGATCCAGCCGAATTGCTCGGTTCCGAATGAGGTTGCGAACGAATAGACCGAAAAGGCCAGATCGTCGCCGAACACGGCGAACAGCCAGCGACTCGAAGGATTGGTGCCAAAGTCCCGCGCGCCCCAACTGTGGTCGTGCCAGGCGGCCGGATGGAGGGCGATCGTTCGCCCATCTGTTTCGACCTGACCGTGGGCAAAGCCCATCGCTTCGTAGTGCCGGTCGGCCAGCCTGATGTCGCCCACGTTGAAATCGAGGGTCACGGGATCGCACAAGGCCTTGAAATCCAGCACCAGCCGGGCTTCGGCAAACGTCGCCTCAAGCCCCAACTCGCGCGCGTCCTTGCCAGCCGTGAAGTGGAGCCCGCCCAGCGTGAAGTCGCGCAGGTCAGGATCGCCCAGTGGCAAGGCATGGGCTGCTTCGCGGGCGATGCGCCGCCCGTTCACGACCAGCCACGACCATACGTGAGCGGTCCCCGTCGCCGGGGAAAGGCTGACGTGATGCGATCCCGCGCTGAGCGTCGCAAGGTCTGCCCATCCGATAAAAAAGCTTTCCTGCCAATTGGATGGAGCGCCCAACGCTGGCGTGTGGCGCAAGCGATCATCGCTCCTGAAAGGTTCTGGCACCGTGGCTCTCCCCGCTGTTTGTCTAACGACTATAGATTTAATCTTGACGAACAAGCCAGCCTTTATCTACAACCTATTGAAAATGACCTGGGCACGCTCTGGCCCGGGTGACGCACTTGGGATGGGAGGATGCTTTATGAAGAGCCGTCATACATTCGCGCTGCGGGCTGGAGTGGCCTTCGTTGCGCTTCCGATGCTCGTTGGCGCCGGAAACACCGCGGCCCAGGCGCAGACCGCCTCTGCTGACGCGGGCAAGGACGCCGGTGAAATCGTCGTGACCGCCCAGCGCCGCGAGGAAAAGGCCAAGGACGTTCCGATCACCCTGACGACGATCACGGCCGATTCGCTGGGCCACGGTGACGTGCAGCAGTTGAGCGACATCGCCAAGGTCACGCCCGCGATGCGCTTCGACCAATACGGCGGGTTCGTCCAACCGACCATTCGCGGCGTCGGTACGGCCGTGTCGGCCTCGGGCGCGGGCTCCAATGTCGGCATCTACGTGGATGGCTTCTATTCGCCCAACCCGCTGTCGAACGACTTCCAGTTGCTCAACGTATCCAGCGTGACCGTGCTGAAGGGTCCGCAGGGCACCCTGTTCGGTCGCAACTCCACCGGCGGCGCGATCCAGGTGACGACCACCGATCCCAGCGCGGATACCCATGGCATCCTCGATGTCAGTTATGGCCGGTACAATTCGCAAAAGTACCAAGGCTATTTCACGACCGGCAGCGATAGCATCGCCTTCGACATCTCGGGGCTCTATCGCAAGGGTGACGGCTTTGTCAGGAACATCGTCACCGGCAACAAGGATGCGGCCTATGATGCATGGTCCGTCCGGGCGGGGGTCAAGGTAAACCTGTCTCCCAGCGCATCGCTGCTGTTCCGCTATACCCATGCGGACACCAACGAGCCGACCTACAATGCCAGCGGCGCTTACGTTGAAAATGGCGTGCCGCTGAGCGCCGGCACGGCCTACAGTCCGCTTGTTCCGGGTGGAGTCGTAGTGGCGTACAAGCGCGGCGAAACGTCGCAGACTAGCGGCGTCGCGTTCACCTCGAAGGTCGATGCCTACCAATTGACCGGAACCTTTGACCTCGGCTTCGGAACGCTCAAGTCCTATACCCAGTACCGCAAGGAATCGTCATTCTCGCAGCTCGATCTCGACGGCTCGTCGTTACCGATCTTCGACGTCAAGTTCCTGATTGGCGATGAGATTTTCACGCAGGAACTGATCCTGACATCAAGCGGAAACGGGCCGCTGAAATGGACCGTTGGCGGCTTCTACTTCTCTGACAAGAACCGCTTCCACTATCTTGATGGTTCGATCGCCGCGGGCCCGTACACTCTGGTTTCCAAGTCGCAGACCGACACGAAATCGTTCGCCGGCTATGCCGACATGACCTATGAATTGACTCCGCAGTTCTTCATCACCGGCGGGCTGCGCTACAGCCACGACGAGGTCAACAACGGTGGGTACGAGGCAGGCCCGCTGGCCTCGCCCCTGCCGCTTGGCTTCTATCCGATACCGAACATTTCCAGCGATCACCTGACGCCGCGCGTCGTGCTGCGCTACAAGCCATCGACAGCTTCGAGCGTCTATGCCTCGTTCACCCAGGGGCACAAGGCGGCGATCGAGAATCCGAATGGCTTTACCGCCGTTCCGGTCAATGCGGAAAAGATCACGTCGTACGAAGTCGGCTACAAGTACGCCTCGCGCGGCCTGTCGGTCGACCTTTCGGCCTACTACTACCGCTACAACAATCTCCAGGTGGCCAGCTACAACGGCACCCAGTCGCTGATCACCAACGCCGCGAACTCGCGCGTTTACGGGATCGAGGGGCAGCTTGCCTACCAGATGAGCGACCATTTCCAGTTCAACATGGGCGCGGCCTATACCGATGGGAAGTACACCACGTTCACCACCTCGCCGCGGTTCGATCAGTGCCTGGCTCTGGCGTGCGGTGCGGCATACGGCCTGTTCCTGACGTCAACTACCGACGCCAGCGGGTTCCGCATGGCGCGCACGCCCGAGTTCACCGGCAATGTCGGCGCACGCTATACCGCCGATCTGGCGGGCGGGAAGCTGGCGCTGTCCGGCATGCTGGCCTACACCTCGATGGTCTATTTCGACTCGTCGCAACAGTTCAAGGACAAGGGCCACGAGCTGCTCAGCCTGCGCGCCGAATGGACCGACCCGAGCAACCGCTTCTCGCTCGCGGTGTTTGGCGACAACGTGACCGACGCCAAGTACTACACCCAGGTCCTGCCGGGCCAGTTCGCGGTGCAGACGGTGTGGGGCACTCCGGCAACCTGGGGCGTCGAGGCCAAGGTCAAGTTCTGACCGCCACGATCGCTCGAGAAAGGGGCCCCGCCGTAAGGCGGGGCCTTTTTCGTTGTCAGCGAAGGATGATGTCAGCCGCGCGCCAGGCCATGGCCATGGTCGGACCGTTGGTGTTGCCCGACGGAATCACCGGCATGATCGAGGTATCCATCACCCTCACGCCCTCGATCCCGCGCACCCGCAACTCGGGATCGACCACCGAGGCGGCGTCGTTGCCCATCCGGCACGATCCGACCGCGTGATAACCGCAGGTGCCGAACCGATCGTAGGCGGCAAGGATTTCCCCGTCGCTCTGGTAGGCTGGTCCGGGCGAGGTTTCCTCGGCGATCAGGCTGGCGAGCGGTTCGGTCGCCAGATAGCGACGGACCGCGCGCACCAGATCGACCATCTTCCTGCGATCGTGCTCGGTCGCGTGATGATTGGCGGAGACGGCGGCGGGCGCATTGGGGTCGGCGCTGTCGATATGGACGCTGCCGCGCGAATCGGGGCGCAGGGCATAAAGCGTGACGTGCATTCCCGGCGCGTCCTCTACCTGCGTGCGATCCTCCATGTTGAAGCTGAACGGCGCGACCAGGATCTGCGCGTCGGGGCGGTTGAGCGACGGATCGGTCTTGAGCCAGCCGACGATCTCGTAGGAGGCGGCGGACATCAGCCCGTCGATGCCAAGCGCGTATTTCAGCGCATTGAGCGCCACGCGCCAGCCCTTGTACTGGCTGTTGTGGCTGATGTCGCGCTTGAGGCGGCTTTGCAGGAGCATCGCCCGGTGCTCGATGAGATTTTCACCCACCGCCGGGTTGGCGTGGACCATCGCTATGCCAAGCCGCGCCAGCCGCTCCGGATCGCCAATGCCTGAACGTTCGAGGATCGCCGGGCTGGCCAGCGCTCCGCCGCAAAGGATGATCTCCCGCGCCGAATAGACTTCTTCCCGGCCCTCGCGCAGCACCCGCACGCCGGTCGCGCGCTTGCCCTCGAACACCAGGCGATCGGCGACGGCGCTGGTCAGCACGGTAAGGTTGGCGCGCTTCATCGCCGGGCGGAGGAAGGCGACGGCGGCACTCTGGCGCTTGCGCCTGTAAACCGTGCGCGGCGCATAGCCGATCGCCACGGCGTCGTCGGGGTCGTTCATGTCGCGCTTGCTGTCCCAGCCGAGTGCGTGGCCGGCTGCGATCTGCGCTTCGCTGAGGTGATCGCGATAGGTCGGCAGGGTGATCCGGATCGGCCCCTTGTCGCCGCGCGTTTCGGCGGCGCCCAGCTCGTGGTTCTCAAGCGCCTTGTAGGCCGCGCCGATGTGCTGCCACGACCAATCGTCGCTCGACAGTTCGGCAATGCCGTCAAAGTCCGCGGGCATGCCGCGCACATACATCATCCCATTGATCGAGGTGGAACCGCCCAGCACCCGGCCGCGCGCCCACCACTCGCTCTTGTTGCCGGTGGAGGCCTCGGGCTTGCTTTCGTGCGCCCAGATGTAGGACGGGTTGGCCATGACCTTCGCGATGCCCTTGGGCATGTGGATCAGGGAGTGCCTGTCGCTCGGCCCGGCCTCCAGCAGCAGGACCTTGTTGGCCGGGTCTTCGCTGAGGCGATAGGCCAACACCGAACCTGCCGCACCAGAACCCACGATGATGTAATCGAATTGCGTCATTGGCATCGTCTCCCGATAAATCTAATTGACATAGATAATGGCGTCACGCAACACGGATTGCGGGAGGAGAGCCGCCATGGTTCGCATTGCATTCGTTCAACCCGATGGCCGTCGCGAGGAAGCCGAGGCGGAGGTTGGCGAGACGTTGATGTCGCAGGCAAAGGCCGCGGGCATCGACGGGATCGTCGCCGAATGCGGCGGCTCGATGGTCTGCGGCACCTGCCACGTCTATCTCGGCCGGGAACTGTTCGACAGCCTTGGCCCCGTGCCCGAGATGGAGGCGGACATGCTCGAATATGTCATCGATCCGCAGCCCTGCTCGCGCCTGTCGTGCCAGATCAGGGTGACTGCCGAGATGGAGGGCGCCGAAGTGGGTATTCCGCATTCGCAGCGCTAATATCTATTGTGCGTAGATAAACTCCGTGATAGCCATCAGGCAAAGATCGTCGGGAGAGATTCGGTCATGAACGAAACCGTGCTGGAACGTCCGCAGGGCAAGCCCCTGGTCCAGACCTTCGCCGATATGAGCAAGGGTCAGCAAGCCGCGATGCGCCGCATCGCCGGCCATGACACGGCGCATGTCCCGCAGATCGAGGCCAGCCAGCCCACGAGTATTTTCACCTCGGCGGAACGCTATGCGCTGGAGCAGGAGCACCTGTTCAGGAAGCGCGCCATTCCGTTGACCATCTCCGCCCTGGTCGCCGAACCCGGCACCGCGATGGGGCACGAAAGCACCGGCCTGCCGCTGATCGTCACCCGCGACAAGGCCGGACAGGTCCACGTCTTTCTCAATGCCTGCCAGCACAAGGGCTCGAAGATCCTCGAAAGCTGCGAGGTGGTGAAAGGCAATCGCCTGACCTGCCCCTATCACGCCTGGACCTTCGGCGTGGACGGCAAGCTGATCGGCGTCGCCCGGCCAGAAACCTTCGCCAATCTCGACAAGTCGAAGCGCAACCTCGCCGAACTGCCCAGCCGTGAGCATGGCGGGATCATCTGGGTCATGCTCGATCGCGATGCCGAGCCCGACTTCTCGCCGCTGGTGCCGGAACTGGCCGAGGATCTCGACGCGCTCGAACTGTCGAGCGCCCATGTCTATGGGCGTCGGTCGTTCGAGGTGGCGGCGAACTGGAAGCTGGTGCTTGAGCCGTTCCTCGAAGGCTACCACGTCCAGCGGCTCCACGCCTCGACGGTCGGGCCGTTGTTCGCCGACGTGCCGAACGTGGTCGATCGCCTTGGTTCGACGCTGCGGCAGATTTCCGGCAAGGTGAACTTCACGCCGACCGATCTCGATGTCCCGGGGGAGAACATCCACAAGACCGTCACCACGGTTTACAACATGTTCCCCAATTGCGTGGTGATCACCAGCCCGTGGTACATCAGCGTCATGGTGCTCAATCCGCGCGGGGTGGATCGCACGGTGGTCGATCTCCACAACCTGACCCGCTCCGTGCCCGACAACCCCAAGGGTGAGCAGCTCTACAAGACGAGCTGGGACATGGTGCAGAACGTATTCGGCAACGAGGACTTCCGCGCCGCCGCGATCTCGCACGAAGGACTCGCGACGGGCGCGCTGGATTCGGTGGTCTATTCC
>JAGWUU010000149.1 GCA_028868335.1 Sphingomonadales bacterium
AGCGGGGATCCAGAAGCTGATCGTCTGCGTACCCTCGACATTGTAGTACGGCTGATCCTGGTGCCAAGGCGTGGCCTGGCGCGTGCCTGCCGTCTTGGTCAGCATGTGATCGTGGTAGAGCCGTACCGTGCGACTACCCATTAATTCCGCGGCGAGATGGGGCAGTTTACTCTGCCAGATCAGCGCGCGGTAGTCGGCGTTTTCCTGCCAGCAGCAGAAATCCTCGGCGAAGCGCCCCGGATCGTTTGCCGACGATGCGACCTTGGCGTTGCTGCTTGGCGCGGCAAGGTTGGCGTCGATGCCAGCGCGCAGTTGTCTGATCGCGTCGGCGGAGAGAACGTCTCGCAGCGCGACGGCGCCATCGCGCGCAAATTGGTATGCCGGATCGTGACTGCTCATTTTCCCCTCCATACGCGCGCGTGGAGTGGGTTGAGCCCCATGCGATAGACCAGTTCGGCAGGTTGTTCGATGTTCCAGATCGCCAGGTCGCAGGACTTGCCGGGTTCGATCGTGCCGATCTCATCGGCCAGGCCGAGCGCGAGCGCCGCGTTGCGGGTGACGCCGAGCAGGCATTCCTCCACGGTCAGGCGAAACAGCGTTGCGCCCATGTTCATCACCAGCAGCGGCGATGTCAGCGGCGAGGTGCCGGGGTTGCAATCAGTCGCAAGCGCGATCGGTACGCCAGCGGCGCGCAGAGCGGCCACCGGTGGCAGGTGTACCTCGCGGGTGAAGTAGAATGCACCAGGCAACAAGGTCGCCACTGTTCCCGCCGCGGCCATGGCAGCGATGCCTGCATCGTCGAGATGTTCAAGGTGATCTGCCGACATGGCGCCGTGCCGTGCCGCCAGTGCGGCACCGTGCAGGTTGGAAAGCTGCTCGGCATGGAGCTTCACGGGCAGGCCGAGATCGTGGGCGCGGGTAAAGACCCGCTCGACTTGGCTCGGGGTGAAGCCGATCCCTTCGCAGAACGCATCGACCGCATCGGCGAGGCCATCAGCGACGACACGCGGCATCAGATCATCGCACAGGAACGTTATATAACTATCGGAATTATCGGCGTATTCAGGAGGAATTGCATGGGCGCCGAGAAAGGTCGTGCGTACCGTCACATCGCGCGAGCGCCCCAATTGCCGCGCCGCGCGGAGCATTTTGAGTTCCGTGTCAAGTTCAAAGCCGTAGCCCGACTTGATCTCCGCGGTGGTAACGCCCTCGGCGATCAGCGCATCGAGACGCGGCAGGGACTGGGCGATCAACTCGCCTTCTGACGCGGCGCGGGTCGCCGTCATCGTCGAGATGATGCCGCCCCCGGCACGGGCAATTTCCTCGTAGCTGGCGCCTTGCAACCGCAACTCGAATTCGTGGGCGCGCGTGCCCGCGTAAACCAGATGGGTATGGCAGTCGATCAGGCCGGGGGTGATCCATCGACCTTCGCAGTCGATGATCTCCCTCGCCTCAAATGCCGGGGCGCCGTCCGTCGGTCCGGCATAGACGATTCGGCCATCGCGACAGGCGATCGTACCGCGCTCGACGACGCCGAGGCCGGGTCCGGCCATGGTCGCAAGTCGCGCATTGGTCCATATCCGGTCACAGGGCATGACGCACTTCGACTCCTCTCGCGACGGGTCTATTGCACAGCGCGACAATTATGTATAGACATTATTGCGAAGAGAGGATCACGTCCATGTCCATGCCTGCCGCGATCCATGCCAGCGCCGCCCTTCTTCCGGACGGTTGGGCCGATGATGTGCGGATCACGATCGCTGACGGGCGCGTTTCGACCGTCGAAACTGGCACTGCGGCGATGCCTGAGGACGAGCGGGCAGGGCCACTGGTTCCGGGCCTGCCCAACCTTCACAGCCATGCCTTCCAGCGCGCCATGGCTGGACTGGGCGAAGTACGCGGAGCGGGCGATGACAGTTTCTGGTCGTGGCGCGAGGCGATGTACCGGATCGCCGGTCAGGTCGACCCGGAAGCAATGGCGGTGATTGCTGCCATGGCCTATGTGGAGATGCTCGAATGCGGTTTTACCCGTGTCGGCGAGTTCCATTACTTGCACAATGATCAGCGCGGGGAACGTTATGCTGACCCTGCCGCGATGAGTCGCGCGATCGTCGCTGCCGCGGCGGAGACGGGCATGGCGCTGACGCTGCTGCCGGTGTTCTATGCCCATTCGGGGTTCGGCGGACTGGCACCGCAGCCAGGGCAGCGCCGCTTCATCTCGTCGATCGATAGTTTCGCGCGGCTTCATGGCGAGGCGGGCGCGGCGCTGCGAGAGCTTCCCGATGGTGTTCTGGGCATCGCCCCACACAGCCTGCGTGCGGTAACGCCGGACGAGCTTGCCGAACTGATTCCGCTTGGCAAGGGAGCGCCGATCCACATCCATATCGCCGAGCAGGTGCGCGAGGTTGAGGATTGCCGTGCATGGTCGGGCCAGCGCCCGGTCGAATGGCTTATGGACAATGCCCCGGTCGACAGCGACTGGTGCCTAGTCCACGCCACCCACATGACCGGGAACGAAACCGCCAGCCTCGCCCGCAGCGGCGCCGTGGCCGGGCTTTGCCCAGTGACCGAGGCCAACCTTGGTGACGGCCTGTTCCCGGCCAGACCCTATATAGAAGCAGATGGACTGTGGGGAATTGGAAGTGATTCCAATGTATTGATCGATGCTTTTGAGGAGCTGCGCTGGGTCGAATATGGCCAGAGACTGACGACGCAAAGTCGAAACCTGTTTGCCACTCGGCCGGGGCAGTCCACCGGATCGGCACTTTTCGATGCCGCTGGAAACGGTGGTGCGCGCGCACTGGGAGTCGGTTTCGGGATCGCTGCGGGAAACGCCGCCGACTTCGTCAGCCTCGATCCGGATCATCCATCGCTTGTGGCCTGTCCGCCGGGGCAGCGGCTTGACGCCCTCGTTTTCAGCGCGGGCAAGGCGGCGGTTGAAGGAGTCTGGCGGCACGGACGCAAGGTGGTCAGTCAGGGGCGGCATCATCACCGCGACGCAATCATGGCGCGCTATGCGTCCACATTGAAAAGCCTGCTCGCATGACGGTGCCGCTGGGCGAATCGATCCGCCAGTCGTTTGAACGGCGCATACTGTCGGGAGAACTGGCGCCGGGATCGCGCTTGCCCACCGAACAGGAGATCATGGCGGAATTCGGCTGCTCAAGGATGACGGTGAGCAAGGCGCTGTCCGCACTGACTACTGCCGGACTGATCGAGCGGCGCAAGCGCGCCGGAACTTTCGTGGTGCGGCCGCGTGTTCACGCAATGGTGCTTGAAGTGCCCGATCTGGCGGCCCAGGTCGCCGCGCGCGGGCAAGCCTACCGCTTCCGACTGCATCGTCGCAACGAGGAAATGGTGCAGGACGGACACCTTGCCGGTCAACGCGCTCTGCATCTTGGTGGCACGCATTTTGCCGATGGAGAGCCGCTGGCAATCGAGGACCGGCTTGTCAGTCTGGCAGCGGTTCCAGCGATAGCCGACGCCGATCTTGCTGCCGAATCTCCCGGCACCTGGCTGCTTCACCATGTCCCCTGGACGGAAGCTGACACCCGCATATTCGCGACGGGCGCGAACCCGGCGGAAGCCGAGGCGCTTGGGTTGAATCCGGGTGCGCCATGCCTGTGCATCGAGCGTCGCACATGGCGCGGGGACGAGCCCATCACCACGGTCCGCCAGCTCTTCGTCGCTTCCGGCTATGAACTGGTCGCACACTTCGGACCGGGTGGGGCATCATGAGTTATTGCCAAATTTAATTGAGCGATTAAATAGCCTCCTCAGGGCGCATCGGCCCCGGAGGGAGTTTCATGGCGATCAAGACCCGCATCACCGAAATGCTCGGCATCCAGCACCCGGTCGTACAGGGCGGAATGCAGTGGGTTGGCGTCGCGGAAATGGCCAGCGCAGTGTCCAATGCGGGCGGGCTTGGCATTCTCACCGGGCTGACCCAGCCCAGCGCCGAAGCGCTCGCAGCCGAGATCGAACGGTGCAAGGGCATGACCGACAAGCCCTTCGGCGTGAACATGACCGTGTTCCCGACGATCAATCCGCCCGACTACAAGGCTTATACCCAGGCGATCATCGATTCGGGTGTGAAGATAGTCGAAACCGCCGGAACGCCTGCGGTGCGCGAATTGTGGGAAATGATGAAGCCCCACGGCATCAGGATTCTCCACAAATGTACCGCCGTTCGCCACGCGCTTTCGGCGGAAAAGGCCGGGGTTGACGTGATCAGCATCGACGGCTTCGAATGCGCCGGCCATCCGGGCGAGGATGACGTTCCGGGCCTGATCCTGATTCCATCGGCAGCAGACAAGGTGAAGATTCCGCTGCTGGCTTCAGGCGGATTCGGCGACGGGCGAGGCTTGGCCGCCGCGCTGGCGTTGGGGGCCGAGGGGATCAACATGGGCACTCGCTTCACCGCCACCGTGGAAGCGCCGATCCACAATGCCTTCAAGGAGGCCATGGTCGCGGGTGATGAGCGTTCCACCGACCTGATTTTCCGCACCTACCGCAACACCGCGCGGGTGGCGAAGAACGACATCTCCCAGGCGGTCCGCGCTGCCGAAGCAGAAGGCAAGCCCTTCGCCGATGTGGCGGAGCTGGTTCGCGGCGTGCGCGGACGGGAAGGCCTGAACAATGGAGACACCAATCACGGCATCTGGTCGGCCGGTATGATCCAGGGACTGATCAACGACATTCCGACCTGTCAGGAACTCGTCACCCGCATTGTTGCTGACGCCGAGTCCATCATCCGCCAGCGCCTGACCGGCATGCTGGCCTGACCTCCAAAGGAGAACGCCATGTCCGAAGCCTATATCATCGACGCCGTCCGCACTCCGCGCGGGGTGGGCAAGCCTGGCAAGGGCGCCCTTTCGCACCTTCACCCACAGCACCTCGCTTCCACCGTGCTGAAGGCGATCAAGGATCGCAACAATCTCGATACAACCACGGTTGATGACATCATCTGGTCGACCTCGTCGCAGAATGGCAAGCAGGGCGGCGATCTTGGCCGTATGTCGGCGCTGGCGGCGGGTTATGACATCACTGCATCGGGGACCACGCTCGACAGATTCTGCGGTGGCGGGATCACTTCGGTCAACCTTGCGGCGGCGAGCGTCATGTCGGGCATGGAAGACTGCGTCATCGCCGGCGGAACCGAGATGATGAGCTTTACCGCGGCCTATGGCGCGGAACTGGCAAATGCCGGAATCAAGCCGCTTGGCATGGGCGCGGGCAACCCTGAACTGGATGCGGTCCATCCGCAGAGCCACCAGGGCGTTTGTGGCGACGCCATCGCCGCGCGCGAAGGCATCGGGCGCGAAGCCCTCGATGCCCTCGCCATGGTCAGCCAGGAACGCGCCGACCGCGCTATCCGCGAAGGGCGTTTCGACAAGTCGGTGGTCACGGTCTATAACGAGGACGGCACCGTAGCCCTCGATCACGAGGAATTCCCCCGCCCCGAAACCACCATGGAGGGCCTCTCCTCGCTCAAGGCGAGCTTCGACGGGATCGCGGATTTCGACCTTGGCGGTGGCGTGACCTTCCGCAAGCAGATCCAGCGCCGCTATCCCGAACTGGACTGGAAGGGAGTCCATCACGCCGGTAACTCTTCAGGCGTGGTCGATGGCGCTGCGGCGCTGCTGATCACTTCATCCGAATATGCGCAGAAGCACGGGCTCAAGCCCCGTGCGCGGATCGTAGCCTATGCCAACCAGGGCGATGACCCCACCCTGATGCTCAACGCCCCGGTTCCGGCAGCAAAGAAGGTGCTCGAAAAGGCCGGGCTCAAGAAGGACGACATCGACGTCTGGGAAATCAATGAGGCTTTCGCGGTCGTTACCGAGAAGTTCATCCGCGATCTCGAACTCGATCGCAGCAAGGTCAATCCCAACGGCGGCGCCATGGCGTTGGGTCACCCGATCGGTGCGACCGGCTCGATCCTGATCGGCACCGCGCTTGATGAACTGGAACGGACCGGCGGGCGCTATGGCCTCGTCACGATGTGCGCGGCGGGCGGCATGGCCCCGGCGGTGATCATCGAGCGGATCTAGTTTTCCCGTTCGTCCTACCCCGTTCGCGTTGAGTGAAGTCGAGATGTGATGAACAACTCATCTCGACCTCGCTCGACACGGACGGCTTTGAGTGCAAGGTTGGCTGAATGACCGACCTCATCGCGAATATCGCCGCCATTGTCGGCCCCAAGGGCCTGATCACGGGCGAGGACGTCAGTTTGCGCGCGGCCGATTGGCTGGGCACGACGACCTGCAAGGCCAAGGCCGTTGTTCGTCCGGCCTCAACCGACGAACTCAGCCAGGTCATGAAGCTGTGCCACGCTGCGGCGCAGAGTGTCGTTCCGGCGGGTGGCCTCACCGGCCTCGTCCACGGCAGCGATGCTGGGCCCGACGACATCCAGATTTCGTTCGAACGAATGCGCGCCGTGCTGGCGATCGATCCGGTTGGCCGCACTGTGACGGTCGAGGCAGGGTGCCCGATCCAGGCGGTCCATGAGGCCGTGGCAGAACACGGTCTGACCTTCGCGGTGGACTGGGGCGCGCGCGGCAGCGCGACGGTTGGCGGCGGCATCTCAACCAACGCCGGGGGCAACCGCGTCATCCGTTACGGCATGATGCGCGACAACGTGCTGGGCGTAGAGGCAGTATTGGCGGATGGCACGGTGATTTCCTCGCTCAACACCCTGCTCAAGAACAACTCGGCTTACGATCTCAAGCAGTTCTTCATCGGCAGCGAGGGCACACTGGGTCTAGTCACCCGCGCCGTACTCAAGCTGTATCCGACGCCGAGCGGCGAGGCGACCGGGATGCTTGCGCTTGACAGCTATGACGAGGTGTTGCGGCTGTTTGCCCACCTCGGCAAGCGGCTCGGCTCGGGGTTGACCTCGTTCGAGGTGATGTGGCGTGATCACTATGAACTCATCGCGGTCAACTCGGGCCGACACACGCCGCCGTTGCCCGGCGGCCATGCCTTCTACGCTATCGTCGAGGCGAGCGGGGTCGATCCCGAACGCGATGCCGATCACTTCGCCACCGTGTTGGGCGAGGCGCTGGAGCAGGGCATTGCCGCCGATGCGGTGATCGCCGCGTCGAAAGCGCAGGCCGCCGGGATTTGGAAGGTGCGCGAGGACATCGAGGGCTTGTTCATGGCAACGGCACCCTCGGCGACGTTCGACGTCAGCCTGCCGATCGTGGCAATGGACGAATATGTCCGCGGTCTTCGCGCGGCTGTGACGGAGCGGTGGGGAGCGGACAGCAAGGTGATCGTGTTCGGCCACCTCGGCGATGGCAACCTGCACATTGTCGTCGGCCCGCGCCCGTGGAGTGAAGAGGCCCGGCATCAGGTAGAGGAGCTGGTCTATACGCCGCTCAAGCCATTGTCCGGCTCGATCTCGGCGGAGCACGGCATCGGGCTGGAAAAGCGGGCGTGGCTCGGGATCAGCCGCTCGCCGGAGGAAATCGCACTGATGAGGACGGTGAAGGCGGCGCTTGATCCCAAGGGGATTCTGAACCCGGGGAAAGTGTTGGCGTAAGATCAGGCCGGGTCGGCCAAACTTCTGCAATAGTTCAGCCCAGCAATGTCTCCGGCCCAACGTCGCGCGCGTTGATTGCGCCCGACAGCCCCAGCGCAGTACGCATGTCCTGCTTCATCAGTCCCAGGTAGCGGGTCAGCGCTGCTTCTCCTCCAGCGCCGAGGGCCAGAACCCATGGCCTGCCGATCAACGCCGCTTTGGCCCCCAGCGCAAGAGCGCGGACAAGGTCCTGCCCGGTACGGATGCCGCCATCGACAAGAAGCGTCGTTTCGCTCCCCACGGCGTCGGCGATGCGGGGCAGCATTGCCGCGGTGGAGGCGACGCCATCGAGCTGGCGGCCACCGTGATTGGAAACCACCATCCCGTCAGCCCCGATCGCCACGGCCTGCCTTGCGTCAT
>JAGWUU010000406.1 GCA_028868335.1 Sphingomonadales bacterium
TACAGGCCGGTCTGAACGCCCGCGCCGAGATCTGCGATGGCATCCAGCGCGAATGCGATCGAGCGCACAGGCGCGGCATAGTCTACGTCGTCCTCCCGTACGCGATTGTGTCGGTAGGCGAAGAAAATGAGCCGCCACAGGATAGACACCCTCGGTAACGAGCCGCCGTGCGTGTACTGAGGCAATACGCCGGTTAAGAAAGAGCATACGCCGCCGACCACTTTCTTCCACGGTCGCTTGCGCCCCAGCAGCATGGAGTTCGCTGCCTGAGTTAGTTGCGATAATGGCGCGAAGACCGCCGACCTCGTCTCGAGCTTCTTGGCAAGGATGAACCAGACCGAAAATGTCGAGATGGCGGCGGGAGCATCCGCGTTGGCGCACTGGATCGCGCGGGTAGCTCCGGCATCGGGCGCGAGTTCAACCGCCCCGACGCCCGGAAGTGGATCAAGACGCAATCGGGCCTCTATATGCCGGTGCAGCTTCTGAACCTGGACGGCCCGCATACGCGCGGATACCTGACCGTCTTCGCCGCCAAGCTGGCGATGGCGCTTTACCGCGAGCACATCGGGAGCCGGTGGCACTCAGCGACGGCATATGTTATTCGGCGCCCGCTTTGATCCCCGATCGGCGCTGAAGGGTGCCCCGGCCAACACTGACGAAGCTCTTGAACCATCGCCGGAATGTTCATCACGAGTGGGGGCAATGTTGGAAGCCGAAAGGGGGCAAAGTTCGGCGCTGATCCGCACCATGGGTTGATTTTGAAGCGCATCTACGGCCAATTTTTGCATTGGAACAACCGATCGTTGAGCATCCCCAACTGCGGGACCAGCCTGGGGGTTGCGAGCTGCCCACGCAGGGCCGACACATGCGCCGAACAACTCTCCGAATCCTCATCGACAGCATTGAGCAATCCAATTGGCGTTCGTTCGGCCGCGCCATTATCCAATGGTGCGATCCGAAGTGGAGAGCAAGAACGGTGAAGGAAAGCCGATTGCAATGACACCGCATTTGAACGCGAGCACCTGCTCTGAAGGGATTGATCAAGATACCCGTGAAGGCGAGATCGCTCGCAGGAATGTGCTTTTCGGGTTATGGGCCGGAAGGCGTGCGGGACTGAAGGGCGATGCGCTTGAAGCTTACGCTCTCGCGGTTCACCTGGTTGATCACCGGAGTCCAGGCCATGATGACGTGATTGCGAAAGTTGCCGCCGACCTAGTTTCCTGCGGGAAGCCGGTGAGTGATCGGCGATTACGCACCCATTTTCGCGAAATGGCGATGCGAGCCAGTCTGTAGCTTCTCTCGGTCGCCATTCCAAGTTGTTGACTTAAGTTGGTGCGCAGAGGCGTTGTCCCTTATCAAGACCTTGCGCCTTGACCTACGACGGTGTCGCTACAGCCCGTGAGTCATTTAACATACGCTGCGGTTCTCTCGATCGAGCCGCCCCCGGCTTGCCCAGAAGGTGCAGGACTGTGAAGTCGTTAGCGATGATATCTTTACTATTGGCTACTGCGACCTGC
>JAGWUU010000150.1 GCA_028868335.1 Sphingomonadales bacterium
CGCGCCCCTTTTCTTTGTCAAACGCGCCCTTGATCCAATTTAATCGCTCGATTAACAAGGCTACCGAACGGTTCCGTCCCGGAACCCGGAGGAGGCCCCGGCGTGACCCCAACTCCGACCGATGCGGTAACGTCGGGCCTGACCCGCGCCCTCGCCCGGATTGGCCTGCCCGCACCAACCGGACTGGAGCGGCTGTCGGGCGGGGCCAACATGGAGAGCTGGCTTTTCACGGTGGGCGGCGCCCGCTTCGTGCTGCGCCGATCTCCCGGCGGTAGCCAGCTCGTAGGCGGTCGCTCGATCGGTCTTGGCCAGGAAGCGGCGCTGATCCGTGCAGCACATGCCGGCAGCGTGCTTGCCCCGGAAATCGTGGTGGAACTCGTCCCCGAGGACGGCCTGGGCGCCGGCTTCGTCATGCGGGCGATCGTCGGCACCGCTGAGCCCGCGACGATCCTGGACACGCCCGACGCAGACGGACTGCTGCGCGAAATCGCTCGCGAAATGGCGGCGACGCACCGCGTCGATCTGTCCGCGCTCGACTTGCCGCTGTTCGAAAACGGCCCCGCGCTGGACCAGTTGCGCGAACGCTTCCTCGGCTACGGTGGTGACCGCCCGATCCTCGCCCTCGGCCTGAGCTGGCTTGAACGGAACATTCCGCCTCCGGTCCCGCCACGATTGGTCCACGGCGATTTCCGCATGGGCAACCTGCTGGTCGAAAACGGCCACCTGACGGGCGTACTCGACTGGGAGCTGGCCCACCTTGGCGACCCGCACGAGGATCTGGCCTATGCCTGCATGACCGTGTGGCGCTTTTCGCGGCCGGACCGCCCGGCCCTTGGGCTTGCCACGGTGGAGACGCTTGCCCAGGCTTACCGCGAGGCTGGCGGAGAAACATTCGATCCGGTGCGGTTCCACTTCTGGCTGGTTTACCGGACGCTGTGGTGGGCGCTGGGTTGTCTGCAAATGGCCAACACCTGGCGCAGCGGTCAGGACCGCTCGCTTGAGCGCGTGGTGGTGGGACGCCGCCTCAGCGAACAGGAACTCGACCTGCTCATGCTGCTCGAGGACGAGGCGCCGGAAGAGGAGCGCCGCCGCGCGCTGCCTCCCTCGCCGCCCCCGGTCGAACCGGGCCATGGCGAACCGAGCGGAGCCGAAGTGCTGACCGCCGTTTCAGAATGGCTGGCAAGCGATATCAAGCCGCTGGTGGCGGGACGCGGACGCTTCGATCTGGCGGTGGCGCGCAACGCGCTGGGGATCGTGGCGCGCGAACTGACCCAGCGCCCCACGGCCATCGACGCAGCCCTCGCCGCCGATGTGATGGCAGGCAAGGCCAATCTCGCCACGCCGGGGCTCCTCGCCGGACTGCGCCGAAGGGCGCTCGACAAGCTGACCACCGACATGCCGAAATATCCGGCTCTCGCTTTGGCGCGGGCCAAATGGGAAGGATCGTAAGATGGACTTTTCGCTGCCGACGGATTTGGTCGCCTATCTTGCAGAGCTTGATTCCTTCATCGAGGCGGAAATCCGCCCGCTGGAGCAACGGGACGACAACATCCGCTTCTTCGATCATCGCCGCGAATGGGCACGGACCGATTTCGAGAACGGCGGCCTGCCACGCCACGAATGGGAAGCACTGCTGGGCGAAGCCCAGAAGCGTGCGGACAAGGCCGGACACTGGCGCTTTTCCGCACCCAAGAAATATGGCGGGAAAGACGGATCGAACCTGTGGATGGCGGTGATCCGCGATCACTTCACCCAGATGGGCCTGGGGCTGCACAACGATTTGCAGAACGAGCATTCGATCGTCGGCAACTTCCCATTCGTCAACATGTTCGAGCATTTCGGCACCGAGGAACAGCAGAACGAGTTCATCCTCGGCGGGTTCGAGCGGACCCGGCGCACCGCCTTTGGCCTGACCGAGCCCCTCCACGGCTCCGACGCCACCCACATGGAAACCCGCGCGGTGCGCGAAGTGCGCGATGGCGTGCCGGGCTGGCGGATCGACGGCGAGAAAATGTGGACCACGGGGATGCACGTCGCCACCCACTGCGCCACGTTCGCGCGCACCAGCGGCAAGGACGGCGATGCCAAGGGGATCACCTGCCTGATCGTCCCGAACCCGACCGAGGGGCTGGTGATCGAGGAATACCTGTGGACCTTCAACATGCCGACCGATCACCCGCGGGTCAGCTTCACCAATGTCTGGGTTCCCGAAAGCGCCGTGCTTGGTCCGGTCGACGGCGGGCTTTCCATTGCACAGAGCTTCGTTCACCAGAACCGCATCCGTCAGGCCGCCAGTTCGCTGGGCGCGGCAACGTACTGCGTCGAGGAAGCGGTGAAATACGCCCGCGAACGCAAGCCGTTCGGGCAGGAGCTGGCGCGCAATCAGGGCATCCAGTTCCCCTTGGTCGAACTTGCCACCCAGTGCGAGATGCTGCGCACGCTGATCTACAAGACCGCGTGGGAAATGGATCAGATGGAGCACCGGGAAATCGAGCACCAGCTCTCCGACAAGATCAGCATGTGCAACTACTACGCCAACCGGCTGGTCTGCGACGCCGCCGACCGGGCCATGCAGGTCCACGGCGGAATGGGCTATTCGCGGCACAAGCCGTTCGAACATATCTACCGCCACCACCGCCGCTATCGCATCACCGAGGGCGCGGAGGAAATCCAGATGCGCAAGGTCGGAGCCTATCTGTTCGGCTACCTCGGCCCACGCAAGACCCGCTTCACCGGGTAGCTCCGGCGGGGCGATGATGGACCGCGTCCGGCCAGCGTGGGCGGCACCTATCCGGCCAATCAGGAATATATCCCGTTCTCGATCTTCTCGCCCTTCGGCTTCAACGGCCGGTATCTCTGGGCCAAGGCCAGCATCGACTTCTGATCTGCCCGAGAGCGTGAGAGGAGATGGGGCGCGTCGGCCATGGCTGGCGCGCCCCGTTCCTTTTACTCACCGTGGCTAGGCAAGGTGTCCCCGGCGCGGCTGGCAACCAGCCCGTCGCGCTGCATGGCGATGCCGGTAAGCAGGCTGTCCGCGATCATCCGCGCCCGCGATGCGACTGTCGCTGTTGCGTCGGGGTGAGGCTCAAGCTCGTCAAGGGTGGCGTAGAACAGCTTCAGCCAATGGACAAAGTGCGCGGTTTCGAGGCCGGGTATGGCGAAGTGCTTCTGCATCGGATTGCCCGAATATTCACCGCTGTTGAGCAGGACGCCGCGCCAGAACGCCTTCATCCGATCGAGGTGGTGGTCCCAGTCCGTGATCCGCTCCGCGAAGATCGGACCCAGCAGCGCGTCATCGCGAATCCGGGCATAGAACCGATCAACGAACGCCCCGATGTAATCAGGCGCGATGCCGATCGCGGCGGCTTCGTCGCGCTTGCGCTCACGCGCGGCAAGGGCGTGGGGATGGCCCTGCTTGCGCAAGGGCTGCGGACGTTCGATCTCGGACATTGCTGCTCCGCCCTGAACGCAGGCGGCCCTTCACGCAAGCCTCAGCGCGAGGCGGTACGCCGGAAGCTGGAAGATTCGACCTGATAGCCATCGTAGATGGCCCGGGCGATGTTGGCGATCCGCGCATCCCGGCCGGCCTTGCCGCCTTGCCCGGTGACGTAGATTGCCACCGCGATCGAACGACCATCGGGTGTCTTGATGATGCCGACGTCGCTCGACGTGTTGCTGAGCGTTCCGGTCTTGTGCAGCACCTGTGCGTCGCTGGGCAGCAGTGCGCGCAGGCGCCTCTTGCCGGTAACGCAACGCTCCATCGCTGAAAGCAGGACCGCATTGCTCGACCGGCTCAACCAGCGGCCCTGATAGACCCCGGTGAGCAGTTGAACCATGGTCATCGGCGTGGCGCTGTCGCGCGGGTCGATGGTGCGGGCGGGGTTGTACTGGCCATCGTCACGCACCAGCGTCGCAATGTCGCGGTCGAGCCGGAAGCCCGACAGGCCAGCGGTATTGCGCGCCCACTGGTTGACCGCACCCGGTCCGCCGACCGCCGCAAGCAGGGCATCGGTGGCGTGATTGTCGCTGTGGATGATCGCACGGTCGATCAGGTCGATGGCCGACATCATCGCGCCCGGACGAACCGGGGCGACGGCGCTGGAATACTTGGCCGAGGGCACCGGCATCATCAACGGAAAGTGGCTGGTCAGGCTGAAGCGCCCCTGGTCAACGCCTTGCAGGAACGTGGCGACGATCGCGATCTTGCTGGTGCTCGCCATCGGGAACGGCTGATCCCCGAGTACGGCAACGCTGCGCCCGGACGCAAGGTCAAGCGCGGCGACGCCAATCCGCCCGGCCGAGGAATTGGCCAGGGCGGCAATCTCGGCCTCAAGACCCGAACCGTAACTGCGCGAGGCGCTGGCCCCGCTCCACGCCTGGACCGGCACCGGCGCTGCAACCGTGGCAGGCCGCGGAGCGCGCATTTCCTTGCCAAGCGCCCGGTCAAAGGACGATTCAAGATTGTCGGCCCGTGCGGCCTGAACCGGCACAGCCAGCGCCCCGGCAAAAGCCAGAGCAGCAACGAAGCGATGAAGCAGTCCCGTTTTCACGATGCCAGCGATAGCCCAAACATGCTTTCAGTTTGTCTAACGGAGCGAAAGCAGCAAGCTGGACTGCGACGAACTGCACCACGCATGCGGGAAAATGCGGATGTGATCGGTTTCAGGGCGTCAGGTTCGCGTCAGATTGCGTATTGCACGCCCAGTTCGATCACCCGGTTCGGCGGAATGTTGAAATAGTCGGTCGGGTCAGCGGCGTTGCGGTGAAGCGCGATGAACAGCAAATCCTGCCACAGTGGCATGCCCCCGTCAGCAACGTGCGAATAGGAATTGCGGCCGATGAAGAAGCTGGCCCTGGCCGCATCCGGCAAGACGTTCCCGGCCTTGATCAGATCGGCACGAACGTCGGGCTGTTCCATGAAGCCATAACGCAGCACCGCTGCCGCGAAGCGATCGTCGATACGGGTCAGGGTCAACCGCGCTTCATCGTCGCAATAGGGCTTGGTCAGCGTCCGGACGGTCAGCACCACATTGTGGCGGTGCAACACGTGATTGTGCTTGAGATTGTGGAGCAGGGCGTGCGGGGTCACTTCGGCATTGCCGGTGAGAAACACCGCTGTCCCTTCGACGATTTCGGGAGGCCGCCGCCCCAGGGCCGCTGCCATGTCGCGCATCGGCACGGCGCCGTCGCTTTCCAGCTCGGCGGTGAGCCGCCGTCCGCGCACCCAGGTCCAGATCACCACCAGCAGCCCGCCCGCGATGGTCAGCGGCACCCAGCCGCCTTCGATCACGCGCAGGATGTTCGCCCCGAAAAACACCAGGTCGATCGCCAGAAAGGGCACGATCACCGCCAGGCTCAGCGGCAGGCTCCACCCCCAGGTGCGGCGCGTGACCATGAAGGCGAGGCAGCAGGTGATGACCATCGTGCCCGTCACGGCGATGCCATAGGCCGCGGCCATCGCCGAACTGTTACGAAAGCCCAGGGTCAGGACCACCACGCCAAACAACACCATCCAGTTGACGACCGGCATGTAGATCTGCCCGGCGTGGCCGGCCGAGGTCTGGCGGATCGTCAGGCGCGGAAGCAGGCCCAGTTGCATGGCCTGCTGGGTCAGCGAATAGGCCCCGGTAATAACCGCCTGGCTGGCGATGACGGTGGCCGCCGCGGCAAGCAGGACCATCGGCAGGCGCAGCACCTGCGGGATCATCACGAAAAACCAGTCGAGGTTGACGAAGGGCTGGCCGCTGCGCAGCGCGTGATCGAGCGCGCCGATCGCGAAGGCGCCCTGCCCCAGATAGTTGAGCGCAAGCGCCGGGAATACCAGGCTGTACCAGGCGAGCCGGATCGGCAGCTTGCCGAAATGCCCCATGTCGGCAGTCAGGGCCTCGGCCCCGGTAACGGTCAGGAACACGGCGCCGAGCACGAACAGCCCGAGCACGCCATGGTCGGCGATGAAGCCCACCGCGTGCCACGGCAGGAACGCCGCCAGGATGCCCGGCCCATCGGCGATGTGCAGCGCCCCGATCGCTCCGATCGCCACGAACCACAGGATGCAGACCGGGCCGAACAGCTTCGAAACAGACGCCGTGCCGCGCGACTGGATGGCGAACAGACCGCCGAGGATGGTCAGGCTGATCAGCAGGATGCGATCCTCGGTGAAGGCGCCGCCGATGCCCGGCAAGGTCTTCATCCCTTCGACCGCGGACAGCACCGACAACGAAGGCGTGATGACCGCATCGCCGTAGAACAGCGCCGCCCCGGCCGCGCCAAGCGCGAACAGAAGCCCGCCCTTTTTCATGGCGCCGCGCTGGGCCAGCGCCAGAAGGGCAAGCACCCCGCCCTCGCCGTCGTTGTCGGCGCGCATCAGGAAGGCAACATATTTGAGCGTCACGATGATGATCAACGCCCACAGCGCCAGGCTCATCACGCCGATGATCTCGCCGCGATCGAGTCCGTCCGCGGCGGCCTGTCCAAGCGCCTCGCGAAAGGCGTAGAGCGGGCTCGTCCCGATGTCGCCAAAGACCACGCCGATCGCGCCGACCGTCAGCGGTAGCAGGGCCTTGCTGCGAGAAAGGTCGTGGTCGGCGTGGCCGATGGTACTTGCTTCGGCACCATCCGCCGCTTGCCCCGCATCAATCATGAATCGCGCCTTTCCGACGCCACGTTGAAAGGCGGCGCAGATAGGCCGTTGCGAGCCGCGATCAATTGCGTTTGGCGCAACGGGTGATGCGATTTTTGCATGACGCGCAATTGATCCGAGGAACACCGGCAAGCAAGTCAAAATCGCAATGCAAAACAAAGGGCCGGAAGGATCGCTCCTTCCGGCCCCTGCATTTTCCGGTGTGGAATGGGGTGAGCTTAGAAGCCCATGTCGCCCATGCCGCCACCCGGCATCGCCGGCATGGCCGGCTTGTCGTCGGGCTTTTCGCTGATCGCCGCTTCGGTGGTGATCAGAAGGCCGGCGACCGAGGCGGCGTCCTGCAGCGCGGTGCGGACAACCTTGGTCGGATCGATCACGCCCGAGGCCTTGAGGTTTTCATAGGTGTCGGTCGCGGCGTTGAAGCCCCACGATTCGTCACCCTTGTCGAGCAGGCGACCGGCGACAACCGCGCCGTCTTCTCCGGCGTTTTCGGCGATCTGCTTGAGCGGAGCGGCAATCGCCTTGCGGACGATGTCGATGCCGCGGGTCTGGTCCTCGTTCGCGCCCTTGATCCCGTCAAGGGCCTTGGCAGCGTAAAGCAGGGCCGTACCGCCGCCGGGGACGATGCCTTCCTCAACCGCGGCGCGGGTGGCGTGAAGCGCGTCGTCGACGCGGTCCTTGCGCTCCTTGACCTCGACTTCGGTGGCGCCGCCGACCTTGATCACGGCAACACCGCCAGCCAGCTTGGCCAGGCGTTCCTGCAGCTTTTCACGGTCGTAGTCGCTGGTGGTGGTTTCGATCTGCGCGCGGATCTGCTCGACCCGTGCCTTGATCTCGTCGGCCGAACCGGCGCCGTCGACCAGGGTGGTGTTGTCCTTGTCGATGGTGACCTTCTTGGCCTGGCCGAGCATGCCCAGCGTGACCGATTCAAGCTTGATGCCCAGGTCTTCGCTGATCATCTCGCCCTTGGTCAGGATCGCGATGTCCTGCAGCATCGCCTTGCGGCGATCGCCGAAGCCGGGGGCCTTGACCGCAGCGACCTTGAGGCCGCCGCGCAGCTTGTTGACGACCAGAGTGGCCAGCGCCTCGCCTTCGATGTCCTCGGCGATGATCAGCAGCGGACGGCCCGACTGGACCACCGCTTCGAGCACCGGCAGCATCGACTGCAGGTTCGACAGCTTCTTCTCGTGGATCAGGAT
>JAGWUU010000151.1 GCA_028868335.1 Sphingomonadales bacterium
CGCCATGAGCACAAGACAGGTTTCAGATCGCAACGATCCGATCATTGAAAGCCGTGACCAACTGGTCGCGCCGATGATCAAGGGTGAAAAGCCGCGCGATGCATGGCGGATCGGAACCGAGCACGAGAAACTGGTCTATTGCGTCGGCGATCACCACGCGCCGAGCTATGATGAGCCCGGCGGGATTCGCGACCTGTTGATGGCGCTGCGCGATTTCGGCTGGGAGCCGGTGGATGAAGGCGGCAACGTCATCGCCATGGCGGGGACCGACGGCACGGTCAGCCTTGAACCGGCCGGCCAGCTTGAACTGTCGGGCGCGCCGCTGGAAAACCTTCACCAGACCTGCGCCGAAACCGGCCGTCATCTCGATCAGGTCAAGGCCATCGGCGCGCGTACCGGCAAGGGTTTCCTAGGCCTCGGCATGTGGCCGGACAAGACCCGCGCCGAACTGCCGGTCATGCCCAAGGGCCGCTATGCGATCATGCTGCGGCACATGCCGCGCGTGGGCACGATGGGCCTCGACATGATGCTGCGGACCTGCACCATCCAGGTCAACCTCGACTATTCCAGCGAAGCGGACATGGCGCAGAAGTTTCGCACCAGCCTGGCGCTTCAACCGCTGGCGACCGCGCTGTTCGCCAATTCTCCCTTCACCGAGAGCAAGCCCAACGGGTTCCTGTCCTATCGCAGTCACATCTGGTCGGACACGGATCCGCACCGCACCGGCATGCTGCCCTTCGTATTCGAGCAGGGGTTCGGCTATGACCGCTACGTCGAATACATGCTCGACGTGCCGATGTACTTCGTGTTCCGCGATGGCCGGTACATAGATGCGGCCGGGCAGAGCTTCCGCGATTTTCTCGCGGGCAAGCTCCCCGCATTGCCGGGCGAATTGCCGACCGAAGCCGACTGGATCGATCATCTTTCCACCGCCTTCCCCGAGGTACGCCTGAAATCGTTCCTCGAGATGCGCGGCGCCGATGGCGGGCCCTGGAACCGGATCTGTGCTCTTCCCGCCTTTTGGGTCGGCCTGCTTTACGATCAGGGCGCGCTCGATGCGGCGTGGGATCTCGTCAAGGACTGGGATATGGAAGGGCGCGAGATCCTGCGCTCTTCGGTGCCGAAGCTGGGCCTCGATGCGCCGATCCCCGGCGGCGGCACGCTCAAGGACATCGCCCGCGAGGTGCTGGCGATCAGCCGCGCCGGCCTCAATGCGCGCGGCAAACTCAACCGCATCGGCGAGACGGAGGCCGGGTTCCTCAATCCGCTCGACGAGATCGTCGCCAGCGGCAAGGTCCCCGCCCAACGCCTGCTCGACAAGTTCCATGGCGAGTGGAACGGCGATATTTCACGCGTCTATGAGGAGAGTTTCTGATGCCCGTCGCCATCATCGGCCAGTTCCGCATGCCGCCTGAAAACATGGAAACCGCGCGCCCGCTGATGCGCAAGGTGATGGAAGCCAGCCGCGCGGAAGACGGCTGCGTCCAGTACAACTACGCCGAAGACGTGCTCGATCCCGGCCTCATCCGGGTCAGCGAAGTATGGCAGAGCCGCGATCAACTGATGACCCATGCCCGCTCGGAACACATGGCCGCTTGGGGCAAGGAGCGCACCGCGCTCGGCCTGACGGGCCGCGACATCACGATCTATGAAACGGACGCGGGAACACCGCTTTAGGCAATAGCGTGTAGCCCTCGGCAGTCCCTACTCCGCGGGCATAGCCTCCGGCTGCGGACGCCGTGCCTTGAACAGGCCCCGCAAACGGGTGAACGCCGATGTCACCAGCCCGTGCCGCTCCATCCATTCCCAATATTCGCGATATTTGACATCCTCGCCCAGCAGGTGGCGTTCCTCGGTTTTGGCGCGCCAGAAATAGATCGCGCTGACGCAACCGAGGAAGAAGGTGTTGCGCGCCATGTCAGTGAACGAGCCGGTGGTGACCAGGAACGGCAGGGTGGCGCACCACCAGAACAGGTTCTTCGAAAGATAGGCGGGGTGGCGCGAAAAGGCGTAAGGCCCGTTGGTCAGCACGCCGCGATAGGTCAGGTTGGAAAAGCGGATACCGAAGGCTACGGTCGCCCAGGCATAGATGCCCGTCAGCAATACCAGCAGCGCGGCCCACAGCCAGAGCAGCGCGTCGTGTCCCGCCAGAACCCGTAACCAGTTGTTGTCCCCGTCGGTCGCGGCGAGATAGAACAAAGGCCGGTCCGCGGGGCTCATCACCTGAAACGGCGGATAGCACAGCAACGCCGCCAGCCAGCCAGCGAGAAACGGATTGGCGGAGCGGATCTGCGCGTCGAGCGGTTTCATCGTCAGCACATAGCCGACCGTGCCGATCTGTTCGTCGAGAACGAACATCAGGGTAATCAGCAGGCTGGCCAGACCCACCGGGCTTGCCAGCATCGGCGCCCAGTCGGGCGTCACCAGATTGGCGAAACCGGCCGGAACTATCGAAATCATGAACGCGGTGAAAAAGCCCTTCACCGCCCAGGCGCGCAGGTGAATGCGGACCTGTTCCGGATCATGCGGTTCGCGTCCGATCAACATCGCGCCGAAATGCCAGCAGGCATCGCGCGGATTGACCAGCACCCGGTCGAGCCACAGCACATAGGGCACCGACAGCACCAGCATCGGCACGATCAGTGCGCCAAGAACATGCATCGCGATCAGGTACTGCCCCTGCCAGTACCACCGGCCCAGGCAATAGAGCGCACCAATTGCCACCCAGGTTGCCCACAGCCCGGCCAGCTTGGTGATCGAAACATCGGTTACGGCACCCAGCGGGCGCGGCTTGCTCCAGTCGATCCCGGTGGAAGGGCGGCGGTGAACCTTGTCGACCAGCAAAGACCAGCCGACCATCGGTAATGCCGTTGCGATCAAGCCGGTGAGCGCGGCGTTGGGTCCGGTCAGCCGCGCGCGAGGTCCCGGCAGGTTGAACATGTCGCCGATCTGCGGCCAGAAATGGCACACCGCGATCCAGACGAACAGCGCGGCGACGCCCGCCAGCCCGACAGCCGCAGAAACGTCGCTGGGCGGCCGTTTTCCGGATCGGGACTGGCGCGGTTCCATCGCGCCCGCCTTAGCCGAAAAGGGTTAAGGTGCTGGTAACGGCGGCTGTTTTGGGATGAAGTCAGCGGAACGCGCTGATCTGTCCCTTGTCGTCGAGCACGTAGAGCGTACCCCCCGCCACGACCGGCGCAAGGGTGACTGCCGAATTGACCCGGGCGAACGGCGTGGGCGTGCCGTCCGTCACCGAAGCCGATTCGATCTCGCCATTGGAATTGGCGAACCACAGCCTGTCACCGGCCAGAACCGGACCCGTCCAGTATATCGCGCCCGACTTCTTCTTCTCGTTGTGATAGCGGTTAAGCTGCGTCACCCAGCGAACCTTGCCGTTACTGCGCGCGATGCACAGCAGCTTGGCGTCGTCGGTCAGCGTGAAAATCCAGTCGCCCGCAACTGCCGGGGTGGAAATGCCTGCAAGATTGAGTTCCCAGATGCGCTGGCCCGAAACCAGTTCGTAAGCCGCCATGCGTCCGCCCTGGCCAAGCGCGAAGACCCGGCCGCGATCGATGATCGGATCGGCGTCAATATCGGTCAGCACCCCAACCGAGGTCGAAAGCGAGGTGCGGGACAGCGCGTCGGCCCACAATTGGCGACCGTTTTCATAGCGATAGGCCACCAGTTCCCCGGTGGAATAACCAGCGATCACCGTACCCTGCCCCGCTGCCGGAGCCGCGACGCCGAACACGCCGGTCTGCCCCGTCGCGGCGACCTCGTTCCATTGCAACGAGCCGTCGGCGGCGTTCAGCGAAACGATCTGGTTGTCGATCGTCATCACATAAACCGAACCGAAGGCGATCGTCGGCGAACCGCGCAGCGGCCCGGCCGGCTTGACCTTCCACAATTCCTTGCCGTCCTTGGCATCGAGCTGGGCAACTTCGCCTACGCCCGTGGTGACATAGACCTTGCCATCGGCATAGCTGGCCCCGCCGCCATAAACCGAATTCGAGGCATCGCCCCTGACCGAAAAGCTCTGGCTCCAGCGGCGCGCACCCGTGGCGGCGTCAAACGCGGTAATCACGCCGTCGGTGCCCATGGCGAACAGCTGTCCGCCCCCGATCACCGGCGAGGCGGCAAGGCGCTGCTTCTTGCCCGAACCGGCGATATTGGCCGTCCACGACCGCGTCGGCGCGGCAGCGAGCGCAAGGTTGCCATAGCTCTTGCCGGCATTGCCGCCAGCCTGGGGCCAATCGGCATTCGCCGTTGCGGTGGGCACGATCACCGCGACGCCGGCCAGCGCCGGATCGACCTTCGCCCCGGATTCAACCCGGCTGAGGATCGGCACGCGGTTGCCCACCGTGGGCGTGGCCGGCTTGCCCTTGCCGCCAAAGACGCCGCAACCTGACAGGCCAAGGACAAGCGCCATGGCCAGCGGAGCGGCAAGTGAGCGGGTGCGGAAAATCGAAGACATGGGCAATTGGTCCTTGGCAAACGCGATGGCGGCGTCGGTCACTTCTGCGGAGCGGCGGGGCTGGCCCCGGCATCGGCGGCGGCCAGCGTCGGCTGGTCCCCCGGATCGGCGCCGAGCTGACCGGCGACGAGCCGCGCCCGGGCGCGTAACGATTCCGGCACCGACTTGTCCTTGGCGATGGCAGCGAACATCGGCCCCGCAAGATCCGGCTTGTTCTGCTTGAGATAGGCCAGCCCAAGCAGCTCGCCTGCGCTGCCGAACCAGGCGTTGCCCGGCACGGCCAACGATTTCAGCCGATCGACCGCCTGCTGCGGTGGCATCGAATCGAAGTGGATCGACACCTCGCGCAGGGTGGCAAGATCGCGGTAGGGCTGCGGCACGCTGCTGTCGGCGGCGATCGCGGCGTAGGCCTTGGCCGCATCCTCGCTCTTGCCCTGCTGCTGGGTGATCGCGGCGGTGAGCATCGCGGCAACGGCCTTGCTTCCGGCCGGTCCGTCCTTGGTCAGCGGTGCAATGTCCTTGACCGCACCCTCGGCCGATGCCGGACCGGCGGTGTATTTTTCCAGCGCAAGAATGGTCTTTTCGCTGCGCTCGCCCGCGGCATCCTTCTGCTGATGATCCCAGAACAGATAACCGCCAAGCGCCGCCAGGCCGGCCATGATCGATAGCCCGACCGACTTGCCATAGCGCTTGAACGCGCCAACCATCTGGTCTTCGCGCAGGGCTTCGTCCACCTCGCGCATGAAACCGTCCTGCTGGGCGGCCAGGCGATCATTGAGCATGGACTTGTTCGAACTTTCGGGTGGCAGGGCCAAGGTATCATGCCTTCGCTGGCGGGTTGAGTGTTGCCGGGTGTTTAGCGGATGAGCAGGCCTTTTCAACGCCTGTTCTGTGGGTATTCCCCCGTGAAGCCACGGTGAACGGGCAGGTCAGGGAAAGCTGACGCGCCCCATCGCCCCGGCATAGACCTTGCGGTACGCCGAAACCATCGCTGCCTCGTCATATTCCGCCTCTGCCCGGCCCCGGTTGGCCGCGCCGATCGCCGCGCGCCGCGCCGGGTCGGCGGCCAGGTCGGCGAGGCTGCGGGCCAGCGCCGCCTCGTCTCCGGCGGGGCTGATCCAGACGCGGTTTTCCGCCGCAACCATCGCCTCGACGTCACCGACCCGCGGGCTGACCACGGCAAGCCGCGCCGCCATCGCCTCGACCACCGAAATCGGAAACTGCTCGCTGTCCGACGACAGGGCGAACAGATCGAACAGGCCAAGCACTTTGGCCGGGTCGGCGACGAAACCCGGCAGGTGGACGCGATGGGCAACCCCAAGCCGGTCAGCCTCGGCGCGGATCGCGTTACGTTCCGGCCCCTCGCCGAGAATGACGAGTTGCCAGGGATCGGGCAACCCGGCAAAGGCGCGCACCAGCCGGGGCAGGTTCTTGACCGCGCGCAAGCCAGCCAGCGTACCAAGCCACAGCTCGCCCTTGCGCTTGACCACCCGGGGCAACGCATCGGCGCGAGCCTTTCCGCCATAGGCGAACACCGGAATGCCGTTGACGATGTGGTGAACCATCCGCTTCGGCTGATGCCACGCCTGGCGGGCGATCCCCTCCAGCCGACGCGAAGGGACGATCAACCCCTGCGCCCGCGCAAGAGCCAGACGGCGATACCAGTTGCGCGCGGGCTTGAGCCGCTCCGCCTCGTCCTCGTTGAAGCCGTCCTCGTGGTGGACCAATGGCGGGAGCCCCAGCGCCTCGGCGAACAGGGTGTGCGCCATCACCCCGTCCATCGCCCCCCAGTTGTAGGTCAGCACCAGGTCATGCCCCAGCATGGCCCGGGCGATGCCCTGCAGACGGCGCGGAAACGGTCGACCAGAAAGGGACGGGAAATCGTCCGGATAGTGCACGGTCAGCCGCCGGTCGATTGCGCCCGCTGCGCCCAGCTCGCCCGGCATGGCGGAAACCACAGTATGTTCGGCGCCCGGCCCAAAGGCGTTCATCAGTTTTGCCGCGCGCAGTTCCTTGCCGCCGGGTGAAAAGCTTGAATGAAGGTGGAGCAGGCGCAAGCGGCCGCCCTTGCCGCTCATGTGACGCGGGCCAGCAAGCGGTCGATTGCGGCAATCGCCTCGGGCTCGTCCAGCATCGGCGCGTGGCCGACCCCCGGAACCGTGACCGCATCGGCATCCGGCAGCATCCCGGCCATCCGGCGGTGGACCGCGGGAGCCAGCACATCAGACAACTCGCCGCGCAACAGCAGTACCGGCTTGTCCTTGATCGCAGTGATCGCGGGCCACAGATCGACCCGGGAAACGCCCTGCGGTTCGGCGAAGGGTTCGGCGATCTTCATGTCGTAATCGAAATGAATACGCCCATTGCTGCCGACCGCCATGCAACGCTTGGCCATCTCCAGCCATTCGGCGATGGCATAGTGCGGAAAGGCGACGGTCTGGCTCTCCTCCAGCGCGCGCGCAGCATGCATCCATGTCGGAAAGCTGCGCCCCTGCCCCACATAGTCGCTGATCCGCTCAAGCCCGGCCGGATCTATTTCCGGCCCGACATCATTCAGCAGGACCCCGGCAATGACCTGCGGCGCGGTCATCGCGGTGATCATGGTCAGCAGGCCGCCCAGCGACGTTCCGAAAAAGACCGCGCGCTCGATCTCCTCCTGCCGGAACAGTTCGGCCAGATCATCGGCATATTGCGCCGGATTGTAGGTCGCCGAATCCTTGGCATAGGCACTTTCCCCGCGGCCACGCAGTTCGACGCAGAGCACCCGCCACTCACCCGCAAGCCGATCGGCAACGTGCGCGAAATCGCGGGCGTTGCGCGTCAGCCCCGGCAGGCACAGCACCGGGGGACGGTCATCGCGACCGGGATAGTCGCGAAAATGCAGCTTGAGTCCGTCGCGGCTCGTCCAGGAACGGTCGGCGTATGCGGTCATTTCAGGGGGGCGATCCTTGGCGGTGCGACTTGTGCGAAAGTGCGTTCATCGCCACTATTGCCCGATGCGCGCAGAACCGCAAGCCGCCCCCTACCGGCCCGATGTCCCGATCCTGGCCCTAGCCCCGTGGCTGGCCGACCCTGTGCGGTCGGCCGACTTTCCCGATGCGACCCTGCGTTTCCGCAATCGCCGGTGGGACAGCGCGGTCGGATTGGATCAGTTGAGCGACGATCAGTGGACGGCGCATTTCGCGCGCTTCACGCCCCTTGCCAACAACCTGCCCCAGCCGCTGGCGCTTCGTTACCACGGGCATCAGTTCAGGGTCTATAATCCGGAACTGGGCGACGGACGCGGCTTCCTGTTTGCCCAATTGCGCGATGGCGCGGGCCGGCTGCTCGACCTTGGCACCAAGGGATCGGGCCAGACCCCGT
>JAGWUU010000152.1 GCA_028868335.1 Sphingomonadales bacterium
CAACTTCACTGCCGACTACATGTTCGATTACAGCAAGTTCGATCAACGGCCAGACTATGCGCAACTGGTGCGGCTCAACCTGAACGGTCTGCCGCAGGACATCTTCGATCCGAATTCGGTCAGCTATCCCTTCGCGGGCGCCTTTTTCCCGCTCAATCTCTACGTCAATTCGCAGCGGCAATCGGTGGCCTCGCTCGATGCCAATCCGCTCTACGAAAAGTCACGCACCTATGGGCACGCGCTGATCATGTCGCTCGATCTGGGCAGCGCGACCCTCAAGTCGACCACCGCCTATCGCAACCTCAAGTGGGATGATGCGCTCGATCTCGACGGTTCGCCGCTTCCGGTGGCCGCGACCCAACGCCACACCAGCTTCCATAGCTGGAGCCAGGAACTGCAAGTGACTGGCAAGGCATTGGAAAACAGCCTGAACTATGTGGCTGGCGTGTTCTACTACAAGGAAAAGGCCGAGACGCTGGGGCCGCAAAGCTTCTTTGGCGGCGGCGCATCCTATCAGTCGGACTATGGCTCGCACACGGAAGCCTTCGCCGCCTATGCCCAGATCGACTATAATTTGACAGAGGCGCTGAAGCTGACGCTTGGTGCGCGTTATACCCACGAGACGAAGGACGTCCGCCGCTACTACCGGATCAACTATGATGCGGCCAACGGCTTCCTCGTGCCGACGGTGATCGCGAACATTCCCTATGGCGGGGTGCCTGATGCCAAGTACAACAACTTCAGCCCGGCGGTGACCCTGGCCTACCAGGTCACCCGCGACGTCAACCTCTATGCGCGCTATGCCAAGGGCTTCAAATCGGGCGGGTTCAACGGCGAAACCAGCGACTTTCGCGCGCCAAGCGCAACCTGCCCGAGCGGCGCCTATGAATTGTGCAATCCCTATCGCCCGGAAAAGGTCGACAGCTATGAGATCGGCCTGAAGACCCGTCTGGCGGGTGGCCGTGTGATCTTCAACGCCGCCGCCTTCTGGGACGAGCACAAGGACATCCAGCTTTCGGTGTTCACCGCCAACGGAGCAGCCTCCTCGATCGTCACCAATGCCGCCAAGGCACGCATTCGCGGCCTTGAACTGGAAACCGTGCTGCGGCCGGTTGATTCGGTGACGATCAACGGATCGCTCGCGTTCCTCGACCCCAAGTACAAGAGCTACATCGAGGCAGTGAACGGCGTGAATACCGACGTCGCCAACAACCGCGCTTTCCCCCACACGCCCAAGTCGACGGCTTCGCTGGGCGCGGATTGGCGGGTGATCAAGGGTGACTGGGGGCGCGTGAACCTTTCGGGCGACCTCAACTACGTCTCCAGCTACTATACATATCCCTACGCGTTGGTCACGGCTTCGCCTTCGGACCAGAACGCCAACAACACCAGGTCGAAGGGGCGCACGATCGTCAACCTGCGCGCAGCAGTCTCCGACGTGCCGTTGGGCGGGGCCAAGGCGGAGTTCGCGCTGTGGGTCAAGAACCTGACCAAGGACAAGAACCCCAGCAACTTCATCGATTTCGGTCCTGGATTCGGCGGGCTGACGGTAGGTTACTTCCCCGATCCGCGCACCTACGGGCTGACTGTCGGGGTCAAGTTCTGACCTCGCGGTTCGCGGAGCAAGGGTGAAACGAGCGGGAGCGGACGATGCTGTTCGATGGAAAGAAGGTTCTGGTCACCGGTGCGGCTTCGGGAATCGGGCGCGCCACCGCGATCCGCCTTTCCGCGGAAGGCGCGCGCGTGACCATCGGTGACAGCAATGTCCAAGGGCTGGAGCAGACTGCCGCGATGATGGCCTCCGCTCCGCTCGTCCAGCCCTTTGACGCGGTCGACGCCGCATCCTGCCGCGAACTGGTCGCGGTGGCGGCGCGCGATGGGCTGGATGTGGTCTGCAACATCTCGGGCGTGCTCAAGTGGGGGCGGACCGAGCAATTCCCGCTCGACGACTTCGACCTGGTGATGGCGGTCAATACCCGTGCGGTGTTTGCGATCTGCCAGGCCGCGATCCCGCATCTGATCGCCAGCAAGGGCAATATCGTCAACACCGCCTCGGCCGCGGCGTTGCAGGGGATTGCCTATACGGTGGCCTATGCCGCCTCGAAGCACGCGGTGGCGGGTATCACCAAGAGCCTTGCCGTCGAATACGCCGCCCAGGGCGTTCGCGTGAACGCGATCTGCCCGGGACAGGTCAACACGCCGATGACGATGCAGACCGCCTGGCCGGAAAACATCGACATGGCGCTGCTGATGCGCAACGCGCCGAAGCTGCTCGACGGTGCCTGCGAACCATCGGACGTCGCCGAACTGTTTGCCTTCCTGGCCAGCGACAGGGCGAGCAAGATCAGCGGTGCCTTGTTCACCATCGACGGAGCCCAACTCGCCGGATAGCCGGGAGGCAAGACCGGCGACTTCCTTTTTCCGTTCCCGCCCTTCTGAAAGGACGATCCGATGAGCGATCCCCAGGCCTCCGTTGGCAGCCTCGATGGCGTATGGCGCCGATTCTGTGCCGAGCTTGCCGAGGCCGGTGCGGTGTTGGCGCGCCCCGCAACTCCCGCCACCGCACTCGATCAGGCGGAGGGGCTGCGCTATCTCAGTCGACTGACGCGGACCGCGCTGAACATGCTGGTCGACAGTGCCGACCCTGATTTCCCGCGCCTGTTCCTGCTCTGCGACGACAAGATCAAGATCGGCGCAGACAACCCCGACAATCTTTACCAGCAATGCGTGGTGCGGGGTGATCGCGAATACCGCATCACCGGCAAGCGCAATTCGGTTCCCTATTTTTCCATCGGCAGCAAGGCCAACCGCTACGCCATCGACGGAACGATGGCTTCGACCGGCGAGATCGAGTTCGCCCAGATGGAATTCGGACCCGACGGCACGTTCGAGATAATCGCCAGCCGCGATCCCCGGCCCGGCAACTGGCTGCCGATGGCCGATGACACCACCCTGCTGATCGTCCGCCAGACCTTCGACGATAAAAAGACGCAGTTTGCTGCCGACATCGCGGTTGAGCGGATCAGCGCCGGGCCGGCGGTGCCCGCTCTGCTGACCCCGGAAACGATCGAGCAACAACTGATGGCGGCGGCGGCGTGGACGCGCGGCACTGCCAGTACCTTCGCGACGTGGGCTGAATGGTTCAAGGCGACACCTAACAGCTTCTACGATGCACCTCAGGAGATCTTCTGGAAGGCAGGCGGCGATCCCAACATCTGGTACGGGCACTTCTACTACGAGCTGAAGCCTGGCGAGGCCCTGGTGATCGAAACGCCTGTCCCCGAGTGCCGGATGTGGAACCTCCAGATCGACGACTGGTGGATGGAATCGCTCGACCATGTTCACCAGAAGGTCTGGGTCAACAACTCGATGGTCAAGTACGAGCCGGATGGCAGCGTGGTGCTTGTTTGCGCCGATGCCGACCCCGGCTTCGGCAACTGGGTGGACCTTGCGGGGCACCGCTCGGGCACCGGGCTGTGGCGCTGGTTCAACGCGGCGGAAAACCTCGTTCCCAAAATGCGGGTTGTCATGCTGTGATCGATGCGGCCTTCCGTGACCGCTATGGCCCGCGTGCGCTGGTGCTGGGAGGATCGGAAGGGATCGGCGCGGCCTTTGCCGATGCGTTGGCGCGGCGAGGGCTTGATCTGACGCTGGTTGCCCGCCGCGCGCCGCCGCTTGAGGAGCAGGCTGAACGGCTGCGCGCCAGGCACGGCGTTGCGGTGGACGTGGTGGGCCTGGACCTTGCGGACGAAGGGGTGGAGCAAGCCGCCGCCACGCTGATCGCGCGACACGACTACGGCTTGCTGATCTACAATGCGGGAGCGGCGCACGGCGCGGGGTTGTTTGCCGACCGGGCCTTGGCGGGCGAGCTGGGGCTGGTGCGGTTGAACTGCCTTGGCTCGGTTGCATTCACCCATCATGCGCTGGCCCGGATGAGGCCGCGCGGCAAGGGCGGGGTGATCCTCGTATCGTCGATGTCGGGTCTTGCAGGATCTGGCTTCCTTGCCACCTATGCGGCCGCGAAATCGTTCGAGATCGTGCTGGCCGAAGGGTTGCATTGGGAGCACGCTGCCATGGGCATCGACGTGATGTGCGCCATCGCTTCGCTGACTGATACGCCCGCGATGCGCGCCTCAGGCATGAAGTTCGACGCAATCCCCGGAATGGCCGCGATGGACCCCGGCGCGGTTGCCGAAGGGGCTCTGGCGCATCTTGGGCAAGGACCGGTGTGGTGTGCATCGGGGCAGGCCGCGCTCGATGCCGCGCGCGGTACGAACCGCGACGTGCTGATCGACACCGTATCCCGCATGGGGGCGGCGCTGTACGAACTGGAGCCAGCTCCGCCGCTCCGTTGACCACCCTTTCTCGTCGGGCGGGGCGAAGTCAGATGTGCAGCATCACCTTGACCGCCTCGGGCTGCAACTGCGCGGCAAAGGATTCCGCGATCCGTTCCAGCGGGAAATCGTGCGAGATCAGCGTGGCGCGGTCGACCCGGCCCGAGCGCATCAGGTCCAGCGCCTCGACCAGTTCTTCGGCAGCATAGCCGTTCGATCCGAAGATCGTCGGCTGCTTCTGGATAAGCGGGCTCATGTCGATGGTCATCGGGCCTTCGAACCCGCCGAAGCACACGATCCGGCCGTTGGGATTGACCAGCCGTAGCGCGGTTTCCAGCGGCGGCGGACCCTGCATGTGGCGAATGTAACCGGCGCAGTCGAACACCAGTGCAACCGAGGCGGACAATCCGGCATAGGATTCAGACAGACCGCACAGCGCCGCGATCTGGTCGAACACGTCACCATCGCGCGGATTGACCGCGTGGGTGGCGCCCACTTCAAGCGCCTTGTCCAGCCGCGCCTGGTGGACATCGACGGCAATGATCCGCTGGGGTGCGATGCCGCGGGCCACGATCGCCTGGATAACGCCAAGCCCGATGATCCCGACGCCGATCACAACCACATTCTCGCCATCAGCAGGAGCGCCCTTGCGCACCATCTGCAAGCCATCGGCCAACGGTTCGGTGGTGGCGGCGAGCGTGAAGGGCAAATCATCGGGGATGCGCACGAGCTGGAACGGATTGTCGGGCACGGCGACCAGATCGGCCATGCCGCCGCCCATTCCGGTGACTCCAACCACCCGGTCGCCGATCGCCCACCCGGTCACGCCATGCCCAAGCGCCGCGATCGTGCCCGCGAATTCGTGGCCCGGAATGGCGTAGCTTTCGGCGGTTTCACGCACCAGCTTGTCGCGGTAGCTGTTGTCGCGAAACATGTGCAGGTCCGAGCCGCAGATGCCGCAAGCCCTGACAGCCACCAGCACTTCGCCGGTGCCGGGTTGGGGGGCGGTGGCGTCGCCGCGGAACAGGATTTCGCCGGGATGGGTAAAGTCGGCGCAGCGCATGGGGGGAATCTCCAGCAACGGTATCAGGCGGGGGCCTGGTGGAGCGGTTCGCGGGCCGTCTTGCCGCTGAGGGCGAACAGCAAGACTGCCGCGAAGGCGAGGCAGCCGACCGTCAACCCCATCGGCAGGTGATAGCTGCCGGTCGCCTGGAACAGGGCGCTGGCCAGCGGGGTCATCGCGAACAGGAAGGGCAAGGTGGAAATCTGGAACAGACTGTAGGTCCGGCCAAAGGCGCGCGCGCCAAACAGCGCGGCTACTGTCACCCCGAACGCACCGGCGACGCCGCCGCCGCATGCCCCGCCTATGACCGCATCGATGGTCAGTACCGGCAGGCTGACGGGCGCGAGGTAGATGGTCCAGACCACAGCTTGAATCCCGGCGTTGATCGCCAGTGCGCGCGGACCACCGATGCGGTCGGCCAGCCATCCAAACAGCAACGACCCGAATATTCCGGAGCCGCCTTGCAACGCGAGCAGCGTGTTGGCCTCATCGAACGAACGGCCCTGGCCGGTCAGAAGGGGAATGAAATGGGCAAGCTTCATGGTGCCCGCGCCGGTGACGAAACCGATCGCCACGACCAGCACCCAGAACGCCGGACGGCGCAGAATAGTAATCGCTGCGGGCACGCCGGTTTGATCTGGTGCAACGGTGGGGGCGACGGGCCCGTCCAACCCGTCGCGTACAAGCAATAGCACGGGGATCAGCGCAGCGGCGGCAGCCGCCAGCAGAAGGTAAACGGTGCGTGGCCCATCGGCGAGAAGTACCGGGGCGATCGCCAGCGGAACGATCATCACCGCGATCGGCATGTTGACCAGGCCCAGCGCCCGGCCGCGCAATGTCTCAGGGACCCAGCGGGTCGCCAGAGTCATCGATGGCAGCACCCCGGCCATGGCCGTGCCCGGCCCGATCAGCAGGGCGTAGGTGGCGAGCAGGGCCGCAGGGCTGTTCACCACCGAGACGAGGGCGAAGCCAGCGCAGCACAGCGCGGCGCCAGCCATCATCACGAGGCGCAGGTTGATCCGGTCAATCCGCCGGCCGATCAGCATGGCGGTCACGGTAAGCGTGACCACGGCCAACGACAGGGCGAGCGAGGACTGGGAGCGGTCGGCATGGTATTCGCGTTCGATGGCAAGAACGAGGGTGCCGAAACTGCCGAAGGTAAGGCCGGTCGCAACGTTCTGCGACAGGGCCGCAAGCGCAACTTGACCCCAGCGGGTGGGTCGGGCGACCGGTTCGGCAAGGCTCATCGCGGCACCTCGGTAAGTGGACCAGAGACCCGGAACCGGCACGGCGGATAACCCGCCGTGCCGGCATCGGGCCTTCCGGCTTTGTCAGAAGGCGAAGCCGAGGTCGAGGCCATAGGTACGCGGAACCTGGAACACCCCGATTACGTTGGTCGAGAGATTGCGGGCGAAGTCCAGCTTCTTGTTGTTGGTCAGGTTCTGTGCCCAGGCTGCGACATGCACCTTGGCACCGCCGACGGGCAGGTCGAGCAGCGAAAGGCGGGCATTGACGTCGAAGCGCGAAGGCAGCGTGGTCAGCCCGGCCGTGGCGGCGTTGGGCAGCGGATCGGACAGGCGCTTGTCCTTGAGGAAGCCGTCGACGCGCAACTGCACGTGGGCTCCGCTCGAGAACGACGACGAATCGTACTGTGCACCCACGCTGAGCGTGTTCTTGGGCGCCAGTGAATTCACGCCCTGCAACGTCGCGTGCAGGTAACCATAGCTGGCGTTGGCGGTGAAGTGGGCCGACGGCTTGGCGATCATCTCGATCTCGAAGCCCTCCTCATGCCCATAGGGCGAGGAATAGAGATACGTGCCGCTTGCCGCCGAGAAGCCCAGCGTCTGCACATCCTTGCGTCGGCTGATGAACCCCGCCGCGTTGATCCGCAGCGTGTTGTCCAGCAGGTCGGCCTTCACGCCCACTTCGTAGCTCTTCACCGTTTCAGGCTTGAAGACCTTTCCTCCCAGCACGCCGCCCGAAAGATAGCCGGTGGCAAAGCGGGCATAGGTCCGCACGCCGGGATTGACGATGTAGGTTGCGGTGGCGTCGAAGTCCCAGTGATCGAAGCTGACGTCCGAATGGATCGGCGGCGCGTAGATCGGAATGATGCCGCCGGCGAGCAAGTCTTCGTGGCGATCGTCCTTGGTATAGCGCACCCCGCCCGCCAGCTCGAACTTGTCGGCCTTGTAGGCGAGGTGGGCATAACCGGCGACCGACTTGTTGCGGATCGTGGCGTTCGATCCGGCAAGGTAATCGCTGGGGACGCCGAAGATGTTGATGGTGTTGCCCGTTGTCGCGTCCAGCTTGGGGACGATGACGGGGGCAAAGGTGGGAAACAGCGTGCCGATGAACACCGGGTTATTGTCGCGTCCGGTTTCGCGGAAGTAGAAGCCGCCGAGCACCCAGTCGAGTTGACC
>JAGWUU010000153.1 GCA_028868335.1 Sphingomonadales bacterium
CCCACAAGGATCCTCGCTGAACGGATTGGGCATCCAGCTTCAGGTCAACAACGTGCTCGATTCGCCCTATCGCACCAGCTATTCGGTGAATGGGACGCAGATGCTGGAAACTTATGAAAAATACGGTCGGCAGTGGCTGCTTGGCCTGAGCTACAAGTACTGAGTCGGTCGGGTCGCCGCCGACATGGGACGCCCGGACGAAGCACATCGTCCGGGCGCACCTGTCCAGCGCATCCTGATCCGGTGACCATGCATCTGGGCGGAGCATGCCAGTGAAGTCCCGCTATTTTCCGTTACTTGCCATTGCTGTTGGCCTGACCTCGACGGCCAGCTCAGCCGGGCCGGGCGCGTCAGCCTGGTCCCCGCCCGAGCGTCAGGCCATTGCTGCCTGGCCCGCGCGCAAGGCGGGCAAGCCTGACCCAGCGATCGAGCGGCGCATCGCGGCAATCGTCGCAGGCATGACGCTGGAGCAGAAGGTCGGCCAGATCACCCAGGCCGAGATACGCTCGATCACACCTGCCGAGGTCAGCCAGTATTACATTGGCACGATCCTGAATGGCGGCGGCGCCTGGCCGGAGATGAACAAGCACGCCAGCGTGACCGACTGGACCCGGCTCGCCGATGCCTATGCCAAAGCGGCGCTGGCCAGCGACATGAAGGTCAAGGTGCCGTTGATCTGGGGGATCGACGCGGTCCACGGCAACAACAATGTCTATGGCGCAACGCTCTATCCGCACAATATCGGGCTTGGCGCGGCGCATGAACCCGCGTTGGTCGAACGGATCGGCTGGGCGACGGCAAAGGCAGTGCGCGCAACGGGGATCGGCTGGGCCTTTGCGCCGACCGTGGCGGTCGTGCGCAACCAGCGCTGGGGACGCACCTACGAAAGCTATTCGAGCGATCCGGTGCAGGCGGCGGCGAATGGCGCCGCGCTGATCCACGGATTGCAGGGCACGCTTACCGGCGATGGCGACGTGCTCGCCTCGGTCAAGCATTTCGCTGGCGATGGCGGCACCTGGCGCGGCATCGATCAGGGCGAGAACCGTTCAAGCGCGGCGAACTACGCGCGGATCGACGGAGCAGGGTACTATGCCGCTCTGGACGCGAAGGTTCAGACGGTGATGATCTCGTACAATTCGTGGACGATGACCGGGCCGATCGCGCACGAATTCGGCAAGATGCATGGCAACCGGGCGCTGGTGACGGGCGTACTCAAGGACAAGCTCAGGTTCGACGGGCTGGTGGTGTCCGATTGGAACGCGATCGAACAGGTTTCAGGCTGCACTACCGATCACTGTCCGGTGGCGATCAACGCCGGGGTCGACGTGTTCATGGTACCCGAAAAGTGGAAGAGCTTCATCGCCAACACCCTTGCCGACGTGCGCGAGGGACGAGTGACCGAAGCGCGGATCGACGATGCGGTGAAACGGATCCTGCGGGTCAAGTTCAGGCAGGGATTGTTTGAACGGCCGATCGCGGCGGGCAAATTCACCGGCGATGCTGCTGCTCTGATCGATCGCCCGCTGGCGCAGGAAGCGGTACGCAAGTCGGCGGTGTTGCTCAAGAACGACGGCGCACTTCCACTCAAGGCAGGTTCGCGGATCCTCGTTGTTGGTGCGGCGGCGGACAGCTTTCCGGCGCAGGCCGGTGGTTGGTCGCTGACCTGGCAAGGCGATGGCACCGATAACGGCGACTATCCGATTGGGGAAACCCTGCTGGGCGGGTTGCGCCGGGCCTACGGCGATGCCGCAGTGACGTTCTCGCCCGACGGCAACGGCCTTGATCCCGGAAAGTTCGATGCCGTGATCGCGGTGCTGGCCGAAAAGCCTCATGCGGAAATGAAGGGTGACGTGCGCTGGCCCGAACCGCTCGCCCAGTCACGCCAGTATCCGGAGCAAGCGGCACTGGTCGATCGCGTATCGGGCAAGGGCGTGCCGGTAGTGACGGTCCTCTATTCCGGCCGGACCACCTATGCGACCGACCTGATCAATCATTCGGACGCCTTCGTCGCGGCTTTCCTGCCCGGGACCGAAGCCGGCGCGCTGGCGGACCTATTCGGCGGAACCGCAAGACGGGATTTTTCCGCACGCCTGTCGTTTGCCTGGCCGGCGACAGCCTGTCCCAGCGGAGGCGAACCAGCCGACGAGACGTTGTTTGCGCGCGGGTTCGGTCTGTCTTATGCACGCCCGGCAAAGACCGGAAGGCTGGCCGAGCGAGCTATCCCCGCCACCTGTCCCTGAACTAAAAGCCAAGCCGCCGGCGCGGCAAGAAAGGATCAGGATGAAACCGTTGAAGCGTATTCTGATCGCTGGCGGTGGTTCATCTGGCTGGATGTCGGCGGCGATCCTTTCGCGGTTGTTCCAGGGACTTTACGACATTGTCCTGGTCGAATCCGAAGACATCGGCATCATCGGTGTGGGTGAGGCCACGATCCCTGCGATCAAGAAATACAACGAGGTGCTGGGGCTCGACGAAAACGAGTTCATGGCCCGCACCCAGGCCACTTTCAAACTGGGCATCCAGTTCGTCGACTGGCTCCGCACCGGGGAAAGCTATATCCACGGGTTCGGGGTGATCGGCCAGGATTGGGAATGGCTGCGCTGCCACCACTATTGGCTCAAGGCCCATGCTCTTGGCAGGGCCGATGATTTTTCAGCCTATTCGATCAACACCGCCGCCGCGTTGTCGAACAAGTTCGTTCGCGCCCAGCCGAACATGGGCGAAAGTCCGCTGAGCCAGATCGGTCACGCCTTTCACTTCGACGCATCTCTGTTTGCCCGATTCCTTTCAGGCTATGCGCAAGATCGCGGAGTTCGGCGACGTGAAGGCAAGATTGTCGATGTAACCCTGCGTGGTGAGGATGGCTTCATCCAGTCGGTGACCATGGCCGATGGCGAGGTGATCGAAGCCGACCTGTTCATCGATTGCTCGGGCTTTCGTGGCATCCTCATTGAAGGCGCGCTCAAGACCGGGTTCGAGGACTGGTCGCAGTGGCTGCCCTGTGACAGCGCCCTGGCAATGCCCTGCGCAAGGAGCGAGAATTTCACCCCCTACACCCGCTCGACCGCACATGGGGCAGGCTGGCAATGGCGTATCCCGCTGCAGCATCGAACCGGCAACGGCCACGTCTATTGCAGCAAGTTCATTTCCGATGAGGAAGCTGAACGGATTCTGCGCGCCAATCTTGATGGTGAGGCGCTTGCCGATCCGTTGCAGGTGCGGTTCACCGCGGGTAAGCGGCGCAAGCTGTGGAACCGGAACTGCGTCGCCGTGGGGCTTGCCGGCGGGTTTCTCGAACCGCTCGAGTCGACCAGTCTCCACCTTGTCCAGTCGGGGGTGATCCGCCTGATCAGATTGTTCCCCGACCTGTCGTTCGATCCTTCAAATATCGCCGAATTCAATCGTCAGACCGATTTCGAGTACGAGCGGATCCGCGATTTCATCATCCTCCACTACAAGGCAACGGAGCGCAACGATACGCCGTTCTGGGACTATTGCCGAACGATGGAGGTGCCCGCCACCCTTCAACACAAGATCGATCTGTGGATGGCAAATGGCCGCATCTTCCGCGAGGATGAGGAATTGTTTGCCGAGGAGAGCTGGATCCAGGTGCTCCTGGGGCAAGGGCTGATTCCGCGGGCGTGGGATCCGCAGGTCGACCTCAAGAGCGACGTGCAGATTTCGCAATACCTCGGCAATATCGCCTCGGTTATCGGCAAGTGCGTTGATGTCATGCCGAGCCATGCGGAATACGTCGCCAAGACCTGTCCGGCCCAGCCATGAATCTGTCTCGCGTGGGGATGCGTGTCCTGGCTGGACTGCTTTGCGTCGCGCTGACTGCCTGTGTGACAACGCCGCGCGCGCGTACCGCGCAGAGCGTGGAAGTCTGGGCGACGAGCCGGGATGGGCAACGCAAGCTGGCATCCCTGCCAGCCCTGCCGCTTGTTCCGGTGTCGAACGATGCAGCCGGAGCGATGACGATCACGGTTGACCCGGCTCGGCGCGGACAGCCCATGGTTGGTTTTGGCGCGGCGATGACCGACTCCTCGGCAATCGTGATCGGCCGTTTGCCAGCGCGGCAGCGTGCCGAGGTGATGACCGATCTGTTTGGAAGGAAGGGCCTTGGCATTTCATTCCTGCGCGTGCCGATCGGAGCATCGGATTTTTCCGTTGAGCACTACAGCCTCGACGATGTGCCGATGGGCGAACGCGATCCCGATCTAGCGCATTTTTCGCTCCAACAACCACGGCAACACCAGATCCCCGCACTGCGGGAGGCCCGTGCGCTCAACCCTGATCTGACGATCATGGCGAGCCCGTGGAGCGCTCCGGCATGGATGAAGGACACGGGCAGCCTGATAAAGGGGCAGCTTCGCGGCGACGCCTACGGCGCCTATGCTCGCTATTTCGTCCGCTATCTCGATGCCATGCAGCACGAAAGGCTGCCCGTGCGGTACATCTCCGTGCAGAACGAACCGCACTTCGAACCCGCTGACTACCCTGGTATGCGCTTCGATCCCCCGGATCGGGCGCGGTTCCTGAAAGAAACGCTGGGGCCCGCGCTGGAGCATCGTCGCCAGGCGGTCGGCGTACTGGAATATGATCACAATTGGGACCGGCCGCAGGACCCGATGGCCGTCCTCGACGATCCTGCGGCGGCGCGCCACGTCGCGGGTGTGGCCTGGCACTGCTATGGCGGCGATCCGGGGACGATGGAGCAGGTCCGCCTTTCCCATCCCGACAAGGATGTATTCCTGACCGAATGTTCGGGCGGGGAGTGGACGCCGGACTGGGGCGATGCGCTGGAGTGGATGACCGACGCGCTCATCATCACCGCAACGCGCTCAGGATCGCGCGGGACGCTGCTGTGGAATCTGGCGCTCGATGAGAACCACGGACCACACCGCGGCGGTTGCGGGAACTGTCGTGGCGTTGTGACGATCGACGGGGCAACCGGTGCCGTTACGCGCAATGTCGAATACTACGTTCTCGGGCAGGTCAGCCGCTTCGTACCGCCCGGCTCCCGGCGAATCTCCAGCGAGGGTGAAGGCGCCGTCCGCCATGTGGCGTTTCGCACGCCTACAGGGCGCTTGGTCCTGTTGACGCACAATGCTACCAAGGCGCCTGTCACCGTAACGGTACGCATCGGTGGGCGGCAGTTCGTTGCGACGCTGCCAAAAGGGGAAGTGATGACGTTTCTCTGGAACGAAGGGATGCCGCGCAGTTGATGGAGCGACTGCGCGCGCTTGGCATCAGCGGGGCCTTCGTTTCGGTCACCACCTTGTTCTTTGCCTGGGGCTTTATTGCCTCGAACAACGATCCGCTGATCGTCGCCATGCGCGCGGCGTTTCACCTCAACTACACCGAAGCGCTGGCGATCCAGCTTGTCAGCTTTCTGGCCTATGGGCTGGTGTCGCTTCCGGCCGCATCGCTGGGCAACCGTATCGGGCCTGTTTCCACGCTGATGATCGCGTTGGGGACGATGATGGCCGGATGCCTTGCGGTCCGTTTCTCGCTTGGGTTCCAAAGCTTCGCCGCGATCCTCGCCGCCTTGTTCGTGCTGGCAACAGGAATTACCACGCTGCAGGTTTCCGCCAATCCGTTGGCTGCGGCGTTGGGCCCTGTCCGCACCAGCCACTTTCGCCTCAACTTTGCGCAGACCTTTAACTCGCTCGGCGTGGTGATCGGAGTGAACTTCGGCGCCTCTGTCATGCTGGGAGCAAAGGTCATCGCTGCGGGACAGGGGCAGGTCTATGGCGCTGACCAGCGCGTCGAAGTGCTTCACTCGGTCGGCCACGCCTTTACCGTGATGGCGGCCATGCTGGCAGTCCTGATCGCCTTCCTGTGGAGCCAGCGGCGCCGGATTGTGGCGGCAAGCATGGTGGCCGAACCCGGACAGCAGGCGACGATGCTCGATGCCTTGAAATCGCGCTGGGCGATCTTCGGCGCGGTGGCGATCGGCCTTTACGTGGGGGCCGAGGTGTCGATCGGCAGCATCATGATCAACTTCCTCCACCAGGACAGCGTGTTGGCACTGCCTTTGCTGAAGGGAGGGCGCTATCTGGCTAACGTCTATTGGGGCGGGGCGTTGATCGGCCGGTTCATCGGCTCAGTTCTCCTGACCCGCGTTCGGGCGGCGCGGCTGCTTTGCCTGTGCGCCGTCGCGGCAGCATCGTTGTGCGCGATCGCCCTGGCCGACGTGGGGCCGCTGTCGGGCTATGCGGCGCTGGCGGTCGGCTTGTTCAATTCGATCATGTTCCCGACGATCTTCACGCTGACGCTGGAACGGTCCCGAGCCAGCCAGAGCGCGACCTCGGGGTTGCTTTGCCTGGCGATCGCGGGGGGAGCATTGCTTCCCTTCCTGGTTGGCCGGATCGCCGACACTGCCAACCTGGCGGTAGCCTTCGTCGTACCGGTGGGCGCCTATCTGTTCATCGTCTGTTTTGCGGTGCAGGCGGCGACCCGCTCCCCGCGCGGCGGACTGGCAGCAGCGGTCTGAGCGCGGCGGCGCGGCCGTCGCACCGGGCCCGCCGCGCTGCGCTACACGGTCAGGGGCGTCAGTGATCGCCCAGTGACTTGTCCTCGTTCGCACGCTTGATCACGAACTGGCGGATTGCTTCGATCTGCTCGGGGCTGAACTGGTCCTTCCACGCAACCATGCCGTTGTCCTTGAGGATGCCGTCATGGACGATCTGCTGCCACAGCTTCGGATTGCCCAGGGCGACCGAGTGGCGCAAGTCGGGGTTAAGCGAACCGGCGACTGCCGCGTTACCGTGACAGAGCGAGCAGGAGTTGGTGTAGAGCTTGATCCCCAGGGCGATCTGTTCTGGCGTGCCGGTTGAAGGCGGCGGGTCGAGCACTCGCTTCGCGCTGGGAGGCGGTGCAGGCAACGCGCCCTTTCCGCCGAGCTTGAACACCAGCAGGCGGCTGATGTTCGGCGTGATCTTCGAGCTGACCAGGCTACCGGCCGACACGTCCCAGACGCCGCCCCAGCCGACCATCACGGCAACATATTGCTCACCGCCGATGGTGTAGGTCATCGGTGCGGCGAGGACGCCGCTTTGCGTCGCGAAGCTCCACAGCTTCTTGCCCGCATCGGCGCTGTAGGCGTTGAACTCGCCGGTCGCTGTGCCCTGGAACACCAGGTTACCCGCGGTGGCGAGAGTACCGCCGTTGGTTGGCATCGGGTATGGCACCTTCCACTTCACCTTGCCCGCCACCGGATCGAAAGCGACCAGCGCCCCGGTCATCGCCGCCACCGTCGCGGCGCGCACCGCCTTGTTCGCCGGAACGACGCCGGCTGAAGCGTCGATGCCAAGCTGGAACCCGGTTTTGCCCGGTTTCCAGTCAGGATCTGGAGCATAGGCCTGCGGGGTATTGTTGGTCGGGATATAGACCAGGCCGGTTACAGGCGAATAGCTCATCGGCGACCAACTGTGCGCGCCCACCGCGCCGGGGAAGCCGACGAAAGGCTTGCCGGTCCTTTCGTAGCGGGCCTGCGGGTTGATGTTAGGCTTGCCGGTCGCCGGATCGAGCCCGCTGGCCCAGTTGATCCCCTCGACGAAGGGTTTGCCGGAGAGGAATTTGCCCGTCTTCGCGTCGAGCATGTAGAAGAACCCGTTCTTGGGCGCATGCAGGATGACGTGCTGTTTCTGGCCGTTGATCGTGAGGTCGGCTACCGTGATTTGCTGGGTGGAATCGAAGTCCCAGCGATCCTCCGGCGTTTCCTGGAAGTGCCACACATATTCGCCGGTCGCAGCGTGAACCGCGACGATCGACGAAGTGTAAAGCGC
>JAGWUU010000154.1 GCA_028868335.1 Sphingomonadales bacterium
GTCGATGCCAACGTCCTGCCGATCTACGATTGCACCCGCATCCACGCGGAGGCGGCGGTCGACTGGATCATGGGTGAAGGGTGAGTACGCTCGCCCCCTATGCCTCCGATCCTGCCAAAAGCCGTGGGCGGGAATTTCCGATCGAGGGGTCGCTGGCTCGCGCGCCGCGCAGCGAATACCAGCGCGATCGTGACAGGATCGTCCATTCGATCTCGTTCCGCCGTCTGCGCCACAAGACCCAGGTGTTTGTCGCTCCTGATGGCGATCACTACCGCGTCCGGCTGACGCACAGCCTCGAGGTTGCGCAGATCGGACGGGTGATCGCCCGTTCGCTGGGTCTGGACGAGGACCTGACCGAGGCGCTGTGCCTCGCCCATGACATCGGCCACCCGCCGTTCGGACATGCCGGGGAAGAGGCGCTGAACATGGCCTTGCAGGCACGCGGCGGGTTCGATCACAATGCCCACGCGCTGCGCACGCTGATGCGGCTGGAAAGTCCTTATATCGAGCATGAGGGGCTGAACCTCACCTGGGAATTGCTGGAGGGTCTTGCCAAGCACAACGGCCCGGTGGGCATGGTCAACTGGGCGCTGGCCGAGCTGGACGCGGTGTTTCCGCTGTCGTTGCGCACCTGGCCCTCGCTCGAGGCGCAGGTCGCGGCGCTGGCGGATGACATCGCCTATGACAACCACGACATCGACGACGGGCTGCGGGCGGGTTTCCTCACGCTCGACGAGTTGCTGACCCTGCCATTCGTCGCGGACCAGTGGCACGCCATAGAGCGCAAGTTCCCCGGCGCGCCGCACGATCGCAAGCTGCGTGAACTTGTCCGCAGCCAGATCGGCCTGATGGTAAACGACGTGATTGGCGAAACGGCGGCGCGGGCCAGCGGGATGGGATCGGTGGCCGACGTGCGTGGGGCGGGGCGGGCGACGGCCGCGTTTTCTGCCGCGCTGTCGGATGAGGAACGAACGCTCAAGCGGTTCATGTACGACAAGCTCTATCACCACCCGCAGCAGCTCCAGACGGCGGAGCGCGCGCGGGCGGTAACAGCCAGTCTGTTCGCGGCCTATTCGCAGGAACCCGAACTGATGGCCGAAAGCTGGGAGTGCTGCCTTCCCGACGAGGAACCGCAGGCCAGCCGCCACATCGCGGACTATATTGCCGGCATGACTGACCGCTTTGCCATCTCCGAATATGCGCGGATATTTGCCCGCACGCCCGAAGGGTTGAGCAATGTCTAGGCCGACGCGGATCGCACTTGTCGGCGCGACCGGCTTGATCGGGAGCAGCCTGATCAGCCTCGCCGTCGGGCGCGGGAACCTGCGCATAATCGGCATCGCCCGACGCGAAGTAGCCCTGCCGCCCGGCGCCCGGATGGAGGTGCTGGTGTCCGAACCGGACCATTGGTCCGATGCCATCGCCGCCGCCAATGCCCAGGTGTTGGTCTGCGCGCTCGGCACGACCTGGCGCAAGGCGGGCAAGGACGAGGCCGCATTTCGCGCTGTCGATCAGGATCTGGTCCTGGCCGCGGCGCGGGCGGCCAAGGCGGCGGGAATTCGCCAGATGATCGTTATTTCCTCGGTCGGCGCCGATCCCACATCGAAAAACTTCTACCTGCGGGTCAAGGGCGAGGTTGAACAGGCGCTTGGCAAGATCGGCATTCCCCGGCTGGACATTGTCCGCCCCGGTCTTTTGCGAGGGCCGCGCGGCGAGCGGCGGATCGCGGAGCGCATGGGGCAGATCGCCGCGCCGCTTGCCGACCTGCTCATGCACGGCGGCCTGCGCAAGTATCGCTCGATCAAGGCGGAAACCGTAGCGCGGGCAATCGTCGGCCTGAGCAAGGAGAAGGCGGCTGGCCGCTTTCTCTATGAACACGACGCGATCCTGCGCGCGGCGCGGCGCGCCGACTGATCTTCCCCCGAACGGGAAGGGGGAGGAATGCGGTAGGGCGGTTGACTCTCCGTCCCCTCCACGCCATCGCCCTTGCAGTCGCTGACCGCGCGGGAGAGTTCCGGTGATTCGTCACCGGACGCCGAAGGAGCAACCGCCCCGGAATCTCTCAGGCCAATGGACCGCGTGGGTCGATAGTGACGCTCTGGAAAGTGCTCTTCCTCCGGGAAGGGCCGCCGAAGGGGTAACCCTGAACTCGTTTCAGGGGAAAGCTCTCAGGCTTCCGTGACAGAGGGGGCACAGACGGTTTTCCTGCTGTGCGGAGTTTATGCCCTCGTGTCCGAAATTGAATCCCCTGAAGATGGCGCCGAAGCCATTGAAACGATGGTCCTCCCGCTCGATGCTTGGCATCGCGCGCGCGGTGGCCGGATGGTCGAGTTCGCCGGGTACTGGATGCCCGTCCAGTATGAGGGCATCCTCGCCGAACACCTGTGGACGCGCGAAAGCGCCGGGTTGTTCGATGTCAGCCACATGGGCCAGCTCTATATTGCGGGCGACGGCGTCGAGGCCGCGCTTGAAGCGGTGCTGCCGATCGATCTTTCGACGCTGAAAAGCTACGCCCCGCGCTATTCGCTGCTGCTCGATGAGAGCGGCGGGATCCTCGACGACCTGATGGTGACGCGCTGGAACACCGGGTTTTACCTGGTGGTCAACGGCGCGACCAAGTGGGACGATATCGCCCATCTGCGCGAAAGCCTGCCCGACGAGGTGACGATCACCCACCTTGAGGACTCGGCTCTGCTTGCCCTGCAAGGCCCCAAGGCGGCCGAAGCGTTGGCGCGGATCGCCGTGGGCGAGGTGCCGCTGACCGACCTGACCTTCATGAAGGGCGGAACCTTCAAGATTGCCGGAATCGACGCCTGGATCAGCCGTTCGGGCTACACCGGCGAGGACGGGTTTGAAATTTCGATCCCCGCCGAAAGCGCCGAGCAGATCGCCGATCTGATCTGCCAGCAGCCGGAAGTGAAGCCGATCGGGCTTGGCGCACGTGACAGCCTGCGACTGGAAGCGGGCCTGCCGCTCTACGGGCACGACCTTTCGCCCGAAACCAGCCCGGTCGAGGCTGACCTGACCTTCGCGATCAACAAGCGCCGCAAGGCCGAGGGCGGCTTTCCCGGCGCGCAGCGCGTGCTTGGAGAATTGGCAAATGGCGCGCCGAAAAAGCGCGTCGGGCTGGCCCTTGAAGGGCGGCAGGCGGCGCGTGAAGGTGCCGATGTTTACGCTGGAAACGAGAAGGTTGGCGTGCTGACCTCAGGCGGTTTCTCACCCACGCTCAATCACCCGATCGCGATGGCCTATGTTGCTGCGGCTCACGCCGCGCCCGGCACCGCGCTCGAAATCGACGTGCGCGGCAAGCGTCTGCCTGCCCGCGTCGTCGCCATGCCCTTTGTTCCCCATAACTACAAACGCTGAGGAGCCCGAAGATGCCCCGCTATTTCACCAAGGACCATGAATGGATCGACGTTGACGGCGATGTCGGCACCGTCGGCATTTCCGATTACGCGCAGAGCCAGCTTGGCGACATCACCTATGTCGATCTTCCTGCCGCCGGGCAGTGGGTCAAGCAGGGCGACGCCGCCAGCGTGGTCGACAGCGTCAAGGCCGCGAGCGACGTCTATGCCCCGGCAGGCGGTGAAGTGACCGAAGCCAACGGCGCGCTGGAAGGCGAGCCGGAGCTGGTCAACACCCAGGCCGAAAGCGGTGGCTGGCTCTACCGGATCAAGCTGTCCGACCCGGCCGAGCTGGACGGGCTGATGGATGAGGCCGCTTACAAGGCTTACGTGGCGGGGCTGTAGGTCGCCGTCGTCCCCGCAAAAGCGGGGACCGCTGGCCTCGTCGACGCAAGGCCGAATTGCAACTGCCAATGATCCCCGCATTCGCGGGGATGACGACAGGAACCCAAGATGCGCTACCTTCCTCTAACCCCCGCTGACCGGACCGAAATGCTCGGCGTGATCGGCGCGGGCTCGGTCGATGACCTGTTCGTCGACGTTCCCGCCGAGGCGCGGCTTGCCGGGCCAATCGCGGGCCTGCCGCTGCGCGCCACCGAAATGGCGGTTGAGCGCCACATGGGAGCGCTTGCGGGGCAGAACCTCAGCGCGGGGCAGGCGCCGTTCTTCCTCGGGGCAGGGGCCTATCGCCACCACATTCCCGCGTCGGTCGATCACCTGATCCAGCGCGGCGAATTCCTCACCGCCTATACCCCCTACCAGCCGGAAATCGCGCAGGGCACGCTTCAGGTGCTGTTCGAGTTCCAGACCCAGGTGGCGCGGCTGTTCGGGGTCGAGGTGGCCAACGCTTCGATGTACGATGGTTCGACCGCGTGCTGGGAAGCAATCGCGATGGCGGGGCGGATCACCAAGCGCAAGAAGGCGGTGATCTGCCGCGGGCTGCACCCGCACTACGTCGCAACCGCGCGGACGATGGCCAAGTTCACCGGCGACACCATCGACTACAAGGCCCCCAAGCTAGAGGCTGAACCCGACACGTCCGGGGTGATCGCCGCGATCGACGGCGAAACGAGCTGCGTCGTGGTCCAGTACCCCGACATCCTTGGCCGCATCCCCGATCTGGCGGCAATCGCCGAGGCGGCCCACGCGGCAGGCGCGCTGCTGGTGGCGGTGGTAACCGAACCGGTCGCGCTGGGCCTGCTCGAAGCGCCGGGGCACCTTGGCGCGGACATCGTGGTGGGCGAGGGGCAGGCGATCGGCGTCGGCCTCCAGTTCGGCGGGCCGTACCTCGGTCTGTTCGGCTGCCGCGAAAAATTCGTGCGGCAGATGCCGGGACGACTCTGTGGACAAACTGTTGACGCAGAGGGGAAACGCGGTTTCGTCTTGACGCTCTCGACCCGCGAACAGCACATCCGGCGCGAGAAGGCGACCAGTAATATCTGCACCAATGCAGGACTTTGCGCGCTGGCCTTCTGCATTCACATGACCTTGCTGGGCGGGGAGGGGCTGGAACAGCTCGCCTTGGTTAACCACGCCCGCGCGCAGCAACTGGCTGAGCGGCTGGCGAGGGTGCCGGGCGTCTCGGTTCTCAACGGTGCCTTCTTCAACGAGTTCACCGTGGTTCTGCCCAAGGATGCCCGCGAAGTGGTTCGCGCGCTGGCCGACCGGCAGGTGCTGGGTGGGGTGTCGCTTGGGCGGCTCTACCCGGACGAGGCCGCGCTGGCGCACGGCCTGCTCGTCACCGCCACCGAATGCACCACGGCTGAGGACATCGAAGCCCTGGCCGCCGCCCTTGAAGGAGTCCTGGCATGAGCGCCGTCAACGCCGTCGGCTGGCGTCCTGAAATGGGCCCGGCACAGCACCCTGAACACGAATCCTCGCCCCACCTCACCGCCAGCGGTGACAAGGGGCTGATGCTGGAAGAACCGCTGATCTTCGAGCTTGGCCGTCCCGGATCGACCGGTGTGGACATCGACGCGGTCGACCGCGCGGTATCGCCCGCACTGGCCCGGTTCCGCCGCAAGGCCCAGGCGGCTCTGCCCGGCCTGACCGAGCCCGAGGCGGTGCGCCACTACACCCGCCTCAGCCGCCAGAACTACGCGATCGACCTCGGGCCGTTCCCGCTGGGATCGTGCACGATGAAGCACAACCCGCGCCTTAACGAAAAGGTCGCGCGGATTGCGGGCTTTGCCGATCTCCACCCGCTCGCCCCGCAGCAGACCGCACGCGGCGCCTACGAGGTGATCAACCAGCTCGCCGAATGGCTGATTACCCTGACCGGGATGCACGGTGTCGCCATGTCGCCCAAGGCGGGCGCCCACGGCGAGCTGTGCGGGGTGCTGTGCATCAAGGCCGCGCTTGAGGCGCGGGGCGAGGACCGCAAGGTCATGCTGGTGCCCGAAAGCGCTCACGGCACCAACCCCGCCACCGCTGCCTTCGCCGGTTTCAGCATCGAGAACATCCCCGCCACGGCCGAGGGCCGGGTCGATCTCGCCGCGCTCAAGGCCCGATTGGGGCCGGACGTCGCGGGCGTGATGATCACCAACCCCAACACCTGCGGGCTGTTCGAGCGCGAGATGAAGGCGATCTGCGACGCGGTCCACGACGCGGGCGGCTATGTCTATTGCGACGGGGCGAACTTCAACGCGATCGTTGGCAAGGTCCGCCCCGGCGACCTTGGCGTCGATGCGATGCACATCAACCTGCACAAGACCTTCTCCACCCCGCACGGCGGCGGCGGACCGGGTTCGGGGCCGGTTGTGCTGTCCGAGGCGCTCAGCCCCTTTGGCCCGCTGCCCTACACCGCGCGCATGGCGGACGGCGTGGTCCACCTGGTCGAGGAAGAGGACGCGGCGACGATGGGCCACAGCCAGTCGTTCGGGCGCATGGCCGCGTTCAACGGACAGATGGGAATGTTTACCCGCGCCCTCGCCTATATCCTCAGCCACGGCGCCGATGGCCTGCGCCAGGTGGCCGAGGACGCGGTGCTCAACGCCAACTATGTGCTGCGCAGTCTTGAAGGCGTGCTTGAGGCACCGTTCGGAAAGACAGGCCCATGCATGCACGAGGCGCTGTTCAGCGACGAAAACTTCCCCGAGGGCTTCTCGACGCTCGATGTGGCCAAGGGGCTGATCGACGAGGGCTTCCACCCGATGACCGTCTATTTCCCGCTGGTGGTCCACGGCGCGATGCTGATCGAGCCGACCGAGACCGAGAGCAAGGCCGGTCTGGACCGCTTCATCGCCTCGATGCGCAGCCTCGCCGCGCGGGCGAAGAACGCCGATCCCAGCCTCAAGACCGCGCCGCACTTCGCCCCGCGCCACCGCCTCGACGAGACGCAAGCCGCGCGCAAGCCGGTGCTGTCATGGCAGGGGGGCTGAGCAGGCGATGAGCGCCGCGCAGGTCCAGACCTGGTTGCCCTTGCTGGTGATCGGGATCGTTCTGGCGCTGCGCTGGCGCAATCTTTCGCGGCGCCGGCTCTTGCGGCCCGGACGGCTGTGGATCGCGCCTGTGGTGATGAGCCTCTTGGTGTCCACGGCGGTGTTCGGCATGCCGATCAGCCGCTTCGGGCTACTTGCCGTGGCGGGCGGGCTGGCATTTGGCGCACTTGTCGGCTGGCACCGCGCGCACCTGCTTCAGCTTGATCGCCATCCTGAAAGCGGCGCGCTGCAAATGCGGCAAACCCCCGCCGCCTTCGTGCTGATCGTCGCGCTGCTGGTTGTGAAGCGCGTGCTTGTGCCGCGTCCCGGTGCCGATGCCGCGGGCCACCTGGCTCCGCAGGCGCTGGTTGCCACCGACGCCTTGATGGGCTTTGCCCTGGGCATGATCGTGGCGACCAATCTTACGCTGTGGCTGCGCGCTCGCGCCGTGCCGCACGGCGACACTTCCAGCGCGGCGGAATAGTCAGATGTGGCATGCGCTGTTCAGCTTCACCAACATCCTTGCGATGATCGCCTGGCTGGCGCTCGCATTCTTGCCGCGCGTGCCGTTGGTGCGCAGCACGATCATGTTCGCGGGGGTGGCGCTGCTGTGCCTGACCTACACGGCATGTTTCGCATTGGTGCTGAGCGGTTCGGTCGATCCTGTCACGATGCCTGGTGCGGGAAAGCCCGGTTTCGGCTCGATAGAGGCGGTGCGCGCGATCTTCGCCAGTGACGGCGGGGTGGTGATCGGCTGGACGCACTACCTGGCCTTTGACCTGTTCACCGGCCTGTGGATCGCGCGTGATGCTGATAACAAGGAATTCAGCCGCGTGACGCAGCTGCCGTTCCTTGTCATGACCTTCATGGCCGGGCCGATTGGCCTGTTCACCTGGCTGA
>JAGWUU010000155.1 GCA_028868335.1 Sphingomonadales bacterium
GTCGAGCGAAGTCGAGACACGGGCGCGCGGCTTGTCGACTTCGCTCGAAGCGAACGGAGGCTATAGGTACAGTGGATCAAGTCAGCACCAACCGCAGTCACGGGGGCACTCAGGGGGTTTATTCCCATCAGAGCGTCGTCACCGGAACGCCGATGACCTTCTCGGTGTTCGTCCCCGATCACGCGCCGGGGGCGAAACTACCGGTACTGTGGTATCTCTCCGGTCTGACCTGCACCCAGGCCAACGTCACCGAAAAGGGCGAGTTCCGCGCTGCCTGCGCCGAGCATGGGATCATCTTCGTCGCCCCGGACACCAGCCCGCGCGGCGAGGACGTGGCGGACGACGAGGCCTATGATTTCGGCAAGGGCGCAGGGTTCTATGTCGACGCGACGCAGGAGCCGTGGGCGGCCAACTACCGGATGCGCAGCTATATCGAGGACGAACTGCCCGCGGTGATCGCGGCGGAATTTCCGGCAGACATGGCACGGCAGGGCATTACCGGCCATTCGATGGGCGGGCACGGCGCGCTGACGATCAGCCTGCGCAATCCCGGCCGCTTTCGCTCGACCAGCGCCTTCGCGCCGATCGTCAGCCCGATCAACTGTCCGTGGGGCGAAAAGGCCCTGGGTGGCTATCTTGGCCCGGACAAGGCCGGTTGGCGCGAATACGATGCCTGCACACTGATCGAGGACGGTGCGCGCCTGCCCGACCTGCTCATCGACCAGGGCGATGCCGACATGTTCCTGCACGACCAGCTCAAGACAGGACTGCTGGTGCTGACCTGCAGGAAGGCGGGCATCCCGGCGACGATCCGGATGCAGGCGGGCTATGACCATTCCTACTATTTCATCTCGACCTTTATGGCCGAGCATGTCGCCTGGCACGCGCAGAGGCTGAAGGCATGACCCGCACCATCCGCATCGCCCAGATCTGCGCGAACCACGCGGAGCTTGAAGGTCCGCTGCTGCCGATCCTCCACGCCGTTCAGGGCGAATTCGGCTGCGTCGATGCCGAGGCGGAGCGGGTGATCGCGAGCGCGCTCAACCTCAGCCGCGCAGAGGTGCATGGCGTGGTCAGCTTCTACCACGACTTCACCGCGACACCCGATCCGCGCCCCTGCCTCGAACTGTGTCGCGCCGAGGCCTGTCAGGCGCGCGGCGTCGAAGCCATGGTCGCCGCGGCGGAGACGGCGGCTGGTCAGCGCGTGCGGGTCAGGACGGTCTATTGCCTCGGGCTCTGTTCGGTCGGCCCCAACGCCCGCGTCGGCGATGACCTCCACGCTCGGCTCGATGAAACTTCGCTGGTCAAACTGGTGAAGTCGCTGTGACGGTCGTGCGGGTCAGCGACGATGCGCTGGCGCTGGCCTGCGGTGCCGATGCGGTGGCGGCGGCTTTCGGGAACGCCGGTTACACGATCGAGCGGGTTTCATCCTGGGGCATGCACTGGCTTGAACCGCTGGTCGAGATCGACGGGATCGGCTGGGGGCCGGTGACGGCGGGTCGCGTTGCCGACGTGGCCGCTGGCAAGGCCGATGACCTGTGCATCGGTCCGATCGCGGGCCATCCCTTCATTGCCAGCCAGCAACGCCTGACTTTCGCCCGCGCGGGACGCACCAGGCCGCTCAGCCTTGACGACTACGCTGCGACCGGCGGCTGGCAGGGCCTCGACCGCGCGCGCGCCATGGCACCGGCGGACGTTGTCGCCGAAGTCACCGCCTCGGGCCTGCGCGGGCGAGGCGGGGCGGGTTTCCCGGCAGGGATCAAGTGGCAGACCGTCGCCAATGCCCCCGGCGAACGCAAGTATGTAGTCTGCAACGCCGACGAGGGCGACAGCGGCACCTTCGCCGACCGGATGCTGATGGAAGGCGACCCCTTCCAACTGATCGAGGGCATGGCGATCGCCGCCCACGCGGTCGGTGCAAGCCGGGGCTACATCTATGTCCGCAGCGAATACCCCCATGCAATTGCAAAGCTGAACTCTGCTTTAGCTTTGGCGCAATCGCGCATCGCCCCCCTTCGGATCGAAGTGCGCGTCGGCGCGGGCGCCTATGTCTGCGGCGAGGAGACTTCGCTGCTCAACAGCCTTGAAGGCAAGCGCGGAGAGGTGCGCGCCAAGCCGCCGCTGCCTGCTCTCGAAGGGCTGTTCGGTTGCCCTACCGTGGTCAACAACGTGCTGACGCTGGCGGCAATACCGCACATCCTGACGCCGGGCGGCGCGGGCTTCTACACGCAGCTTGGGATCGACCGCTCGAAGGGCACCATGCCGATCCAGCTTGCCGGGAACATCCGGCACGGCGGCCTTTACGAGACGGCCTTCGGGATCACCCTGAACGAACTGATCCACGACATCGGCGGCGGGACGGCATCGGGGCGCCCGGTCAAGGCGGTGCAGGTCGGCGGGCCGCTGGGGGCCTACATCCATCCGGACCGGTTCGACCTGCCGTTCGACTACGAAGCCTACGCCGGGGTCGACGCGCTGATCGGTCACGGCGGCATGGTGGTGTTCGACGACACGGCAAACATGGGTGCGATGGCGCGTTTCGCCATGCAGTTCTGCGCGGCCGAAAGCTGCGGCAAATGTACCCCGTGCAGGATCGGCTCGACCCGCGGGCTCGAACTGATCGACCGCATTCGTTCGGGCGCGGGGGCGGCGGATGCCGTCGAGGCATTGCCCCAAATGCACAATGCGCGCAAACTGCCCCGCAGCCGCGAGGAGGACATGGCCCTGCTCGAAGACCTTTGCGAAACGATGCAGTATGGATCGCTGTGCGCGCTGGGCGGGTTCACGCCCTATCCGGTGCGCTCGGCGCTGAAGCATTGGCCGGAGGATTTCTCGTGAGATCGCGCGCGGGCTTCGGCAGGCTTGGCCTGAGCAGGTCAACGGCAACGCACTGCCGGATTCCCCTGCCATGATCCTCGGCGCGGTTCTCTCGGGCGGTCAATCCACCCGCTTCGGCAGCGACAAGGCCCTGGCCGAACTCGACGGCCACAGCCTGCTCGGCCTTGCGGTCGATGCTCTGTCGCTGTGGTGCGAAAAGGTCGTGGTGGTCGGACGCGAGGAGGCTCCGGCCCCGACCATTCCTGACTGGCCGCGGCCCGGCATGGGTCCGCTGGGGGGTATTGCCGCCGCGCTGCGTCTGGCGCGGGACGAGGATTTTACGGCCGTGCTGACGATCGGCGTTGATGCCCCCGGCCTGCCGGACGATCTGCTTGAGCGGCTCTCGCCCGGCCCCGCCTACCTCGAAGGCCAACCGGTGATCGGCCTCTGGCCCGCCGACGCGGACAAGGCGGTGATGCGAATTCTCGAAGGCGAGGGCCGGCACAGCCTGATCGCCTTCACCGAAGCTATCGGGGCAAGACCGGTGCGTCTGGCGCGCAATCCTGCTAATATCAACACCCAGGCGGACCTTGCCGCCCTTGGCGCGGAGAAGCGCTCATGACCTACCAGCCCCAGGCCGATTTTGGTACGCCTGCCGTATCCAGCGACACCCTGGTCAGCCTGACCATCGATGGCCGCGCCGTGACCGTCCCCGCTGGAACCAGCGTGATGCGCGCGGCGGCGGAGTGTGGCGGCTCGATCCCGAGCCTTTGCGCAACCGACAGCCTGGAGGCCTTCGGCTCGTGCCGCATGTGCCTGGTCGAAATTGAAGGGCGGCGCGGCACGCCCGCAAGCTGCACCACGCCCGCCGAACAGGGCATGGTGGTCCACACCCAGTCAGACCGTCTCGGCCGTTTGCGCAAGGGGGTGATGGAACTCTACATTTCCGACCACCCGCTCGATTGCCTGACCTGCTCGGCCAACAATGATTGCGAGTTGCAGGACACGGCCGCCCAGGTCGGCCTGCGCGATGTCCGCTATGGTTATGCCGGAGCGGATCACCTCGGCCTCGCGACCGACGGTTCCAACCCCTACTTCGATTTCGATCCCAGCAAATGCATCGTCTGCTCGCGCTGCGTGCGCGCCTGCGACGAGGTTCAGGGAACCCTTGCCCTGACGATCGACGGGCGCGGCTTCGCCAGCGGCGTCAGCGCGGGCCAGACGGGCGACGATTTCCTCTCCAGCGAATGCGTTTCGTGCGGCGCCTGTGTCCAGGCCTGCCCCACCGCGACCTTGCAGGAAAAGGCGGTGAAGGAGATCGGCAAACCCGAGCGCGCCGTCATCACCACCTGCGCCTATTGCGGTGTCGGCTGCACGTTCCGCGCCGAGATGCGCGGCGAGCAACTGGTCCGCATGGTGCCGTGGAAGGACGGCAAGGCCAACCGCGGGCATAGCTGCGTCAAGGGCCGCTTCGCCTGGGGCTATGCCAACCACAAGGACCGCATTCTCGATCCGATGATCCGCGACAGCGTCGACGATCCCTGGCGCGTGGTGAGCTGGGACGAGGCGCTGGAGTTCACGGCCGAACGCCTGACCGCGATCAAGGCGCAATACGGCGCGCGGGCGCTGGGCGGCATCACCTCGAGCCGCTGCACCAACGAAGAAACCTACCTCGTCCAGAAGCTGGTGCGCGCCGGGTTCGGATCGAACAATGTCGATACCTGCGCACGGGTCTGCCACTCACCCACCGGCTATGGCCTGTCCAAGACCTTCGGCACCAGCGCGGGGACACAGGACTTCGACTCGGTGATGGATGCCGACGTGGTGCTGGTGATCGGCGCCAATCCCACCGATGCCCATCCCGTTTTCGCCAGCCGCCTCAAGAAGCGGTTGCGACAGGGGGCGAAGCTGATCGTGATCGACCCCCGCCAGATCGACCTGGTCCGCTCGCCGCACATCGAGGCCGCGCACCACCTCGCGCTCCAGCCCGGCACCAACGTCGCGGTGCTGACCGCCATGGCCCATGTCATCGTTACAGAAGAGTTGGCCGACGAGGCCTTTATCCGCGAACGCTGCGACTGGGACGAATACAGCGACTGGGCGCGCTTCGTCGCCGAGGAGCGCCATTCGCCCGAAACGCTCGAACCCGTCACCCGCGTCCCCGCCGCCGAATTGCGCGCTGCCGCTCGCCTTTACGCGACCGGGGGGAACGGGGCGATCTACTATGGCCTTGGCGTCACCGAGCACAGCCAGGGCAGCTCCACCGTAATGGCCATCGCCAACCTTGCCATGGCCACCGGCAACATCGGACGGCGCGGTGTCGGCGTGAATCCCTTGCGCGGGCAGAACAACGTGCAGGGAAGCTGCGACATGGGTTCGTTCCCGCACGAACTGCCTGGCTATCGCCACATCTCCGGCGCGGTGGTGCGCGAACTGTTCGAGGCCGATTGGGGCGTAACCCTCGATCCCGATCCCGGGCTGCGTATCCCCAACATGCTCGACGCCGCGCTCGATGGATCGTTCCGCGCGCTCTACGTACAGGGCGAGGACATCCTCCAATCCGATCCCAACACCCATCACGTCTCGGCGGGGCTCAAGGCTATGGACTGCGTTATCGTCCACGACCTGTTCCTCAACGAAACGGCCAACTATGCCCACGTTTTCCTGCCGGGCAGCACCTTCCTCGAAAAGGACGGCACCTTCACCAATGCCGAACGCCGCATCCAGCTTGTCCGCAAGGTGATGGAACCGGCCAACGGTCCAAACGGCAAGGGCATGGCGGACTGGGAAGTGACCCAGGCGCTGGCAAACGCACTCGGGCTGGGCTGGAGCTACACCCATCCGAGCGAGATCATGGACGAGATCGCCCGCCTCACCCCGACCTTCGCGGGGGTGTCGTTCGATCGGCTCGACGCCGAAGGCTCGCTGCAATGGCCGGTCAACGAAGCCCATCCCGATGGCTCCCCGATCATGCACGTCGATGGCTTCGTGCGGGGCAAGGGGCGGTTCATGGTGACGGACTACGTGCCGACCGACGAGCGCACCGGCCCCCGCTATCCGCTGCTGCTGACCACGGGGCGCATCCTCAGCCAGTACAACGTCGGCGCGCAGACCCGGCGGACCGACAACACCGTCTGGCACGATGAGGATTTGCTCGAAATCCATCCGTCCGACGCCGACAACCGCGGGATCAACAGCGGCGACTGGGTGCGCCTTGCCAGCCGGACGGGCGAAACCACCCTGCGCGCCGAAGTGACTACCCGGGTGGCGCCGGGCGTGGTCTATACCACCTTCCATCACCCCGCGACGCAGGCCAACGTGGTCACAACCGAATATTCCGACTGGGCCACCAACTGCCCCGAATACAAGGTGACGGCCGTGCAGGTCCTGCCGAGCAACGGCCCGACCGAATGGCAGGAGACCTATGCGAGCTGGTCCGCCAAGAGCCGCCGCATCATGGCGGAACCGGCGGAATAGGCCGATGGACATTAAACACCTGACCTACATGGCGAACCAGATCGCCCGCAATTTCGCCGTTCGGGGCGAAAGTGTAGCGGCCGAAGCCACCGCGCAGCACATCCGCGACTACTGGGAACCCAGGATGACCGCGGCACTGCGCGCTGATCCGGGTGGACTGGACGATATTGCGAAAGAAGCGTTTCGGCAGCTTTAGGGCCTGTCCTGATCTGGCTGGATCAGGAAAAACCCTAACCGTTCAAGGATCGACGAAGGCGCCCTTGCGCTTGTCCATCTGGCTCATCACTGCCTCGATCTGGTTCTTGCTGCCGATCAGCGCCTGTTGCTCGAGGCTTTCGGCCATCAGGATCTCATCGGTGGAGGCTTCGAGGTAACGGTTGAACAGGCGCTTGGCGGCTCGCTGCGCGTGGGGGTTTCGGTTGGCGATTTCAGCGGCGATGGCGCTGGCGCGGGCGATCGGATCGGCGTCAACGAAGGTGGCGAAGCCATAGCCGCCCGCCTGCTCACCGCTGAACTCACGGTTGGTGTAGGTCAGCTCGCGCAGCATGTCGTCGCGGACCAGGCCCTTCCACAGCGCGTAGCCGCCCATGTCGGGAACCAGGCCCCACTTCATTTCCATCACTGCCATGCGCGCTGCGGGATCGACCACGCGAATGTCCGCGCCGCTGGCGATCTGGAGGCCGCCGCCGAAGCAGACGCCGTGGACGGCAGCGATCACCGGAACCGGCAGCTTGCGCCAAAGCATCGCCACCTGCTGGGCGTAGTTGGCATTGCCGTGAGTCCGCTCGGTCAGGGGTACGCGATCGTGCCGGTTGGCGTTGCCCATGCTGGTGAGGTCCAGCCCGGCGCTGAAGCTGCGCCCCTCGCCCGCCAGGACGACGCAGCGCAAGCCCTTCATATCATGGAGAGCATGGCCGGCGGCGATCAGGGCGGCGAACATGTCGGGGTCCAGCGCGTTCATCTTGTCGGCGCGGATCAGGCGGACCTGGGCAACGCCGCTATCGTCCATCTCTATCGCCACCCGTCCGGCCGGGGTCATTTCATGTCGCATGGTCCTGTTCCCGCCCTTCCGCCTGGTGGTCCTTCTCGCCCTGTTCCTTGCCCAATCGAAGGTAGGCGTCCAGCGCCAATTTGTCGGCCTCGGTCACGATCTTCGCGCAAGACCCCAGCCGCGCCGCGCCAAGGGCAAGTCGGTAGGAACCGTCGGGCAGAGTTTCGATCAACCCGTCGAGCCCGGCAAGCCGCAGCTTTGCCCGCAGGCGGCTGACGTGGACGGCCAGACTGTTGGTTTCCGGTCGGAACGACAGACGCCACACATCGTTCAGCAACGCCTCGGCAGAGACTGCGGAGCCCGGAGCCTCGGCTAGCCGCCACAGCAGGTCGAATTCGCGCGGTAAC
>JAGWUU010000156.1 GCA_028868335.1 Sphingomonadales bacterium
TTTCTGCGGCGCCTTCATCTTGCCTCCCTTCCCATTCGCGACTCAGGCGCATGCCCGCGCATTTCATCCGCGGCCGCGGTGGCCGACACCAGTTTTGACAGCTTGCCGGCTGTTGTCCATGGCCGGAAGTTCGGCCGCTTCCAGCCGGTCGCTGCCCAGCCGCCAGCTTGCGGTGCGGCAAGTGTGGAAGTTCGCTGGTCTGCCCGGCACGGATCGAGACGGGCATCGGCAATCAATCCACTGCGCACGTCATTTCGCAAATGCAGCATAATTGATTTGCATTTATGCGCGGGTGCGGCATGAATTGCGCAAGCGAGGAGTCGCAATGCTGTCACAGACCACCGCGACATACGATGAGATGCACGATGCCGGGGGCAACGTGCAGTTCGCATATGCAGCATATCGCGCGTGGTACGATGAGCAGGACGGTGATTGGATGCGGCGGCAAAATGCCGAGGCGGAACGCTTTTTCCGCAATTCCGGCATTACCTTCAATGTCTATGGCGATGGCGATGGCGAAGAGCGCCTGATTCCCTTCGACACGATTCCGCGGATCATCACCGCCGCCGAATGGCGCAAGCTGTCGCGCGGGATCGAACAGCGGGTGCGCGCGCTCAACGCCTTTCTGCACGATATCTACCACCGTCAGGAGATCGTCCGCGCCGGCCGCCTGCCGCAGCGGCTGATCGCGCAGAACGAGGCTTTCCTGCCGCAGATGGTCGGCTTTGTGCCGCCGGGCGGGGTCTATACCCATATCGTCGGGATCGATCTGGTCCGTACCGGCCCGGACGACTTCATGGTCCTGGAAGACAACGCCCGCACGCCCTCTGGCGTCTCCTACATGCTGGAGAACCGCGAGACGATGATGGCGATGTTCCCCGAACTGTTCAGCCGTCTCAATGTTCGCCCGGTGCAGGATTACCCGCGCCGTCTTGCCAAGAGCCTTGCCGCCTCGGCCCCGGCCTGCGCGGCGGACAATGCCGACGGACGCCCGGTGGTGGCGGTGCTGACGCCGGGGATCTACAACTCGGCCTATTTCGAACACGCTTTCCTGGCCGACCAGATGGGCGCGGAACTGGTCGAGGGCAGCGACCTGCGCGTGATCGACGGGCGCGTGGCGATGCGGACCACGCGCGGCTATCAGCCGATCGACGTGCTCTATCGCCGGGTCGACGATGAATACCTCGATCCGCTGAGCTTCAACCCGCAATCGGTCCTTGGCGTGCCGGGGATCATGGACATCTATCGCGCCGGCCGCATCACCATCGCCAACGCGCCGGGCACCGGCATCGCCGACGACAAGGCGATCTATTCGTTCATGCCCGAGATCGTCGAATTCTACACCGGCGAGAAGCCGCTGCTGCCCAACGTACCGACCTGGCGGTGCTCGGAGGCCGAGAGCCTGGCCTATGTCCTCGACAACCTGGCCGACCTGGTGGTCAAGGAGGTCCACGGATCGGGCGGCTATGGCATGCTGATCGGGCCGACCAGTTCGAGAAAGGAGATCGAGGCTTTCGCCGCCAAGCTTCGCTCCAAGCCGGACAATTACATCGCCCAGCCGACGCTGGCGCTCTCGACCGTGCCGATCCTGACCAAGGCAGGGCTGGCGCCTCGCCATGTCGATCTGCGGCCGTTCGTGTTGGTTTCGCCCAAGGGGATTGAGATCACCCCGGGCGGACTGACGCGGGTTGCGCTCAAGCAAGGGTCGCTGGTGGTCAACTCGTCGCAGGGCGGGGGAACCAAGGATAGCTGGGTGCTGGAGGACTGATGGAGACGCCAGCCTCAACACCGATTGACCCACTCCGGGCCGCGCTCCCAAGCGGCAGGGAAGGTTCGCCATGCTAGGCCGCACCGCCAATGGCGTGTTCTGGATGGCCCGCTATCTCGAACGGGCCGAGAATACCGCGCGGCTGCTTGATGCCGGGCACCGCATGGCGCTGACCCGCGACGGCGCGACGGCGCATGAGGAGTGGCGCTCCGTGGTCGTGACGGTCGGGATGACCGCGGCCTATGAAGCGGTCCACGGTGCGGACTATTCCGGCCCTTCGGTGTGGAACTTCCTGCTGCGCGACAAGGCCAACCCGGACTCGATCCTCGCCATGATCGAGGATGCGCGGACGAATGCCCGCGCAGTTCGCACCGCGCTGACCCGCGAGGTGTGGGAAGCGATCAACGAAAGCTGGATGCGGTTGCGCGACCTGCTCGCCGGGAAGGTGCGCGAAGCTTCGCTGGGCGTGGCGCTTGGCGCGGTGCGGCAGCAGATGACGCTGGTGCGCGGGGCGATGGACGGCACCATGCTGCGCAACGAGATCCATAACTTCACCCGGATCGGCACCTTCGTCGAACGCGGCGACAACACCGCGCGGATTCTCGATTGCAAATACTACGTCCTGCTACCCTCTCTCGCCTGGGTCGGATCGAACCTCGACAACGTGCAGTGGGAAAGCCTGCTGCGCTCCGTTTCGGGCGAGCGCGCCTATCGCTGGCTCAACGCCGGGGCGATGGACCCGCGCGGGATCGCGCAGTTCGTGATCCTTGACCAGCGGTTCCCCCGGAGCCTGGCGTTCAGCATCGACAAGCTGCGATCGAACCTTGCCGGGCTCGCCCACGAATACGGCCATGAGACGAGCGCGCATGAGCAGTTGCGCTCGCTCGGCACCCGGTTTCACGAGACGACGATTGACGCGATCTTCGAGGGCGGGCTGCACGAATTCCTGACTGAGTTCATCGCCTGCAACCGCCAGGTCGCGCAGGCGATCGAAAGCGACTACAGGTTCTATGCGTAATGCGCCTGAAGATCGCCCATACCACCCGTTACAGCTTTTCCGCACCTGTTGTGCACGGGCTGCAACGGCTGCGGCTTACGCCGAAGCAGACCCAGGGGCAGAAGGTGCTCGACTGGCGGATGACCCATGAAGGCGCACGGGTGGAGGTTGAGTACGACGATCACCACCACAACCGCACCACGCTGGTTTCGGTCGAGCCGGGGGCGAAATTCGTCGTCATCCACTGCGAGGGAACGATCGCAACCGCCGACAACCATGGCGTGATCGGGCAGATTTCAGGCCATATGCCGTTGTGGGCGTTTCTCCAGCAAACGCCGCTGACCAGGCCTGGCCCCCGGATCAAGGCGATGCTCGGCGAACTCGGGCCGGGTCGCGACGATGCGCTGGACGTGTTGCATCGCCTGTCGTCGCTGGTGCTGTCCCACGTTTCGTACTCGACCGGGGAAACCGGCGTCGCGACATCGGGCGAGGAAGCCGCCGCGCTGGGCAAGGGGGTGTGCCAGGATCATGCCCACATCTTCATCGGCGCGGCGCGGGCGCTGGGCGTTCCGGCGCGCTATGTCTCCGGCTACCTGATGATGAACGACCGGATCGAGCAGGAGGCCGGCCACGCCTGGGCAGAGGCCTATGTCGCCCATCTCGGCTGGGTGGGATTCGACGTGTCGAACGGGATCAGCCCGGACGAGCGCTACGTCCGCGTTGCCACCGGTTGCGATTATCGCGAAGCCGCTCCCGTCACCGGCATGAGCTGGGGGCCGGGGGAAAGCGTTCTCGCGGTGCGGCTGGCGGTTGAACAACAGCACGTCGAACAGTAGGCAGGCGTTCAAGGGGGATCGCCACATTGACCTATTGCGTGGGAATGCTGCTCGACAAGGGGCTGGTGCTGATGAGCGACACCCGTACCAATTCGGGCGTCGACAACATCTCCACCTTCCGCAAGATGTTCCACTGGGCGGTTCCGGGCGAGCGGATCATCGCGATCATGACGGCCGGAAATCTGGCCACGACGCAAAGCGTCGTCAGCCAGATCGAGGAACGCAGCAAGGCTCCCGCCGAACGGCACAATTCGCTGTTAGAGGCGGAAACGATGTATCAGGCGGCCACGATGGTCGGCGCGTTGCTGCGCGATACCATCGCGGCGAGCGACAAGCAGAACGGCGAGGAGGCCGGTTCGGGAACCTTTACCGCCTCGGTCATCGTGGCCGGACAGATCAAGGGCGGTGCACCGCGCCTGTTCCTGATCTATCCCGAGGGCAACTTCATCGAGGCGAGCTTCGACACGCCGTTTTTCCAGATCGGCGAAACCAAGTACGGTCGCCCGATCCTGATCCGTGGCTATGACCGCGACATGAGTTTCGAGGATGCGGTCAAGCTGCTGATGGTCAGCTTCGATTCGACTATCAAGGCGAACCTCTCGGTCGGCTTGCCGCTCGACCTGCTGGTGATCGAGAATGATGGTTTCGCGCCAACCCACCAGCGGCGGATCACGGCGGCGGACACCTATTACCAGGCGGTTTCGGCGGGCTGGAGCGAGGCGTTGAAGAACGCCTTCCATTCACTGCCGGACTACAGCTTTTTCAACACATAGTAGCTCACCGGCAGAACGGGCTGGCGCTCAGTTCGAGATGCAGGTGGTTCTGGTGGGCGGTGTTGTAGGCCGGGCTGAGAACCGTTCCAAAGCGCTTGCACGCGCTGGTGTGGATCGTGGTGAGGAAGCTGCGGACGCGGGGAGAGGTGCTGTTCCAGTCACCGCTGATGGTGATCCGCCGCCCATCCGCGAGGACGAAGCCCGACACGTCGATCGCGCTGGCCGTGGCGTGGGCGCTGCGGTGCGAAGATCCGGCGACGTTACGGCAGTTATAGCTGCCCATCGTCTCGATCCTCACCAGTGCGCTGCCGAGAATCTGCTGCGCAGCCCGGTCCACTCCGAATCGTGCCCAGTCGGCAAAGGTGTTGGCCAGCGGGCAGGTCACGGGGCCAAGGTTCGTCAGATCGAGGTCCGTCTCATCGCTGCGCAGGCTCGACAGGCGCACCGCGCCCAGCGTCGAGCAGCCGGCGCCATAGTACTGGTCGGGAATCGGGGTGAACCTGGCCCTTTCCGCGCTGAGGTTTGCGAGGCACTGGCGAACCTCGGGCCGGGGCGTGACGTATGTGGTTGATTGCCTGACAGCGGCGCGCTGCGGAGCCTCGGCCTGCGGGATGGCGTTGCAGGCGGCCAGCAGTGTCACGAGGGACAGCGGGGCAAGGCGCTCTTTCACCTGTCCGGGCTAAGCCCGATATGGTTAACGACGCGTAACCAGTGCGACGAATCGTGCATGGTTCCCACCAATCGCTTGACACGGCGCGCGCGGACACTAGGGGCGGCTCCGGGCCACGCGGTCCCAACGCCGCGCGTGCTCTCTGTAAGGAGAGTCAGACATGACTGATATAGTGAAGCCTGCGGCGAAGCCCGCACGGCCGTTTTTTTCTTCCGGTCCCTGCGCCAAGCCGCCGGGCTATTCCCCCGCCAAACTCGCCACCGAATCGCTGGGCCGCTCGCACCGCGCCAAGATCGGCAAGGCGCGCCTCCAGTACTGCATCGACCTGATGCGCGAAGTACTCGGCCTGCCTGACACGCATCGCATCGGCATCGTTCCGGGGTCGGATACCGGCGCCTTCGAAATGGCGATGTGGACCATGCTGGGCGCGCGCGGCGTGACCACGCTGGCCTGGGAAAGCTTTGGCGAAGGTTGGGTGACCGACGCGGTCAAGCAGCTCAAGCTTGAACCCACCATTCACCGCGCCGACTATGGCCAGCTTCCAGATCTCGACAAGGTTGATTTCGCCGACGACGTGCTGTTCACCTGGAACGGCACCACCAGCGGCGTGCGCGTGCCCGACGGCGAATGGATCCCGGCGGACCGCGAAGGCCTGACCTTTGCTGATGCCACCTCGGCGGTGTTCGCCTACGACATTCCGTGGGACAAGATCGACGTCGCGACCTTCTCGTGGCAGAAGGTGCTGGGCGGCGAGGGCGGCCACGGCGTGCTGATCCTTGGCCCGCGCGCGGTCCAGCGGCTTGAGGAATATACCCCCGCCTGGCCGCTGCCCAAGGTGTTCCGCCTGGTTTCCAAGGGCAAGCTGACCGAAGGCGTGTTCAAGGGCGAGACGATCAACACCCCCTCGATGCTCGCGGTCGAGGATGCGATCTTCGCGCTCGAATGGGCCAAGGACGTCGGCGGCCTCGAAGGGCTGAAGGCGCGTTGCACCGCCAATGCCCACGCGCTCGACAAGATCGTGGCGCAGCGCGACTGGCTTGGCCACCTTGCGGTCGATAGCGGGATCCGCTCGAAAACATCGGTCTGCCTGACGGTCGAGGGCGCGGACGAGGCCTTCATCAAGGCCTTCGCAGGTGCGCTCGAAAAGGAAGGCGCGGCCTATGACGTCGCCGGATACCGTGATGCCCCTCCGGGCCTCAGGATCTGGTGCGGCGCAACGGTCGAGACTGCCGACATCGAGGCGCTCGGTCCGTGGCTCGACTGGGCCTACGCGGCGACCAAGGCCGCTTCCTGAATTTCGCGTCGTCCCGGGCTTGACCCGGGACCGCTGGCCTCGTCGGCGTGATGCCGACAGCGCCAGCCCAGACTCCAGCGATCCCCGCATGCGCGGGGATGACGAAAGTGAACACCATGACCAAGCCCCGCGTACTCATTTCCGACAAGATGGACCCCAACGCCGCGGTGATCTTCCGCGCGCAGGGGTGCGACGTTGACGAAATTACGGGCGAAACGCCCGAACAGCTTATTGCCCGGATCGGTGAATACGATGGCCTCGCCATCCGCAGCTCGACCAAGGTGACCAAGGAGATCCTCGCCGCCGCCAAGAACCTCAAGGTCATCGGCCGCGCCGGGATCGGCGTCGACAACGTCGATATTCCCGCTGCTTCCGCGCAGGGCGTGGTGGTGATGAACACGCCGTTCGGCAATTCGATCACCACAGCCGAACACGCCATCGCGATGATGTTCGCGCTTGCCCGCCAGATTCCCGAGGCCAATGCCCAGACCCAGGCGGGCCTGTGGCCGAAGAACGGCTTCATGGGCGTCGAACTCACCGGCAAGACGCTCGGCCTGATCGGCGCGGGCAATATCGGCTCGATCGTCGCGGCCCGCGCGATTGGCCTCAAGATGAAGGTCGTCGCCTTCGACCCGTTCCTGACGCCGGAACGCGCAGTCGAGATGGGCGTCGAGAAGGTCGATCTCGACCAGCTTCTGGGCCGTGCCGATTTCATCACGCTGCACACGCCGCTGACCGATCAGACCCGCAACATCCTTTCGGCGGAAAACATCGCCAAGACCAAGAAGGGCGTGCGGATCATCAACTGCGCGCGTGGCGGCTTGATCGATGAGGCGGCGCTCAAGGAAGCGCTCGATTCCGGCCAGGTCGCGGGTGCGGCGCTAGACGTGTTCCAGACCGAACCGGCGAAGGATTCGCCGCTGTTCGGCACCAAGAACTTCATCTGCACGCCGCACCTGGGCGCCAGCACCACCGAAGCGCAGGTCAACGTCGCGTTGCAAGTGGCAGAGCAGATGGCCGACTACCTGACCACCGGCGGCGTCACCAACGCGCTCAACGTTCCGTCGCTCTCGGCGGAGGAAGCGCCAAAGCTCAAGCCCTACATGGCGCTTGCCGAAAAGCTGGGCAGCCTGGTTGGTCAGCTCACCACCGGGGCGATTCCGCGGATTTCGATCCATGCGGAGGGCGCGGCAGCCGAACTCAACATCAAGCCGATCGTAGCCGCAGTTCTCGCCGGGTTCCTGCGGGTCCAGTCGGATACGGTCAACATGGTCAACGCGCCGTTCCTCGCCAAGGAGCGCGGCATGGAAGTGCGCGAGGTCAAGACCGAGAAGGAAGGCGA
>JAGWUU010000157.1 GCA_028868335.1 Sphingomonadales bacterium
GGATCACCAGATCCACGTCGGGCCTGAAGGTGAAGATGCCTTGCGCCCAGACCATGAACTTGATCATCTCGCTGCCGTCGAGGTGCTGGGCGGACAGCGGGATCGTGCCAAGGCCGAGCGCCAGTTGCAGCCACAGCAGCAGGATGACCATGTTGTCGGCAAAGCTGGATGCGGCGCGGACGCGCGGATCGAAGAATCGCCGATGGATCAGCAGGGTTGCTCCTATGATCGCAGCCGTCCCGGCAACGCCTCCGGCAACCATTGCCAGCAGTTGCTTGGCTTCGTGCGGGATGCCCAGCGCATCGAACACCGCAATCGGGGTCAGCAGGCCGACGAGGTGCCCGGCGAACACCAGTAGCACGCCTGCGTGGAACAGAACCGATCCCCAGATAAGTTGGCGCCGCCGCAGTAACTGGCTGGAACCGGCGCGCCAGGTGTAGGGCTCGCGCTCGAACCGGATGATCGAGCCGAGCGCCAGCACCGTCAGCGCGATGTAGGGATAGATCCCGAAGACCAGGTGGTGGATGAAATCAGCCATTGGCCGCGCTCCTCTCGGCAACGGGTAACTGGAAACGGGAAACCATCGCGGCGGCCTGCGGACACTCGGCTGCGGCGCCGGGCGCGGCGGGCACGTCGAAGCGCACCTGTTCCTCCTCCCAGGCAGCGTCGAGCGCGGCGAGATCGTCGGGATCGTCGGCGGGTGCGATCTCGGCGGCGGCGTCCTCTGCCCCGGCCAATTCGGCCAGCACTCTGAGCGACGCAGCATAGGGCGTGCCTTTTTCGGCCAGCCTTTCGGCCAGCGCGGCAAGGATCACGCCCGGGTGGGCGAGTTCATCGAGAGCCTGTGCCGGGGGCAGCGTCGAGAGGTATTCGAGGAACAGCGGCAGGTAATCCGGCAGTTCGTTGGCGGTGATCTCCAGCCCGGCCGCTTCATAGCGCTGGCGCAGGTCGACCATCGCCTGGCCGCGGTCGCGGCTCTCGCCGTGGACGTGTTCGAACAGGTGGAGCGAGACCGCCCGCCCCCGATCGAACAGCGCGACGTAGGCCTCCTGCTGGTCGAGAAGGTCGTCCTTTTCCAGCGAGTCGATCAAGGGGGCCAGCGCCTTGCGCTGGGCTGGGTTCAACACGCCGTCATCGGCCAGCAGTGCCGCCAATTCGGGTGCGGCCTGCTGCACGGCCTCATCGGGATAGCGCAGCAGCGCGGAGAGGACACGAAGGGTCAGGCGCATCAGAACACCTCCGACGGAGTTTGCAGCTTCTTGCGCGCCGGGGCGCCGAACAGGTTGGCGTCCGACGATCCGCCCGAACAGCCGTTGCCGAACGAGAAGCCGCATCCGCCGCGTTCGTCGTACATGTCCTCGGCATCCTCGCGGTGGCCGCTGGGGATGACGAAGCGGTCCTCGTAGTTGGCAATCGCCATGACGTGGTACATCTCCTCGATCTGGGCGGGGGTCAGCCCGACCTCGCGGGCGATGCCCTCGTCGATCACTCCGTTCACGGTCTTGCCGCGCATGTAGGCGCGCATCGCCAGCATCCGCTCGAGCGCATCGACCACCGGCGCTTCCTTGCCCGCGGTGAGCAGGTTGGCGAGGTATTTGACCGGGATGCGCAAGGAGCGGACATCGGGCATGCCGTTGCGGGCCGAGATCTTGCCCGCGCTGGCCGCCGCGTTGATCGGCGAAAGCGGCGGCACGTACCAGACCATCGGCAGGGTGCGGTATTCGGGGTGGAGCGGGAAGGCGACCTTCCAGTCCATCGCCATCTTCCACACCGGCGAATGCCGAGCGGCCTCAAGCCAATGCTCGGGAACGCCGTCCTTCCTCGCCTGCTCGATCACCGCCGGATCGTTGGGATCGAGGAAGATGTCGAGCTGGGCCTGGTAGAGATCCTCGACATTCTCGGCGCTGGCTGCTTCCTCGATCCGGTCGGCGTCATAGAGCATCACGCCGAGGTAGCGGATCCGTCCGACGCAGGTTTCGCTGCACACCGTCGGCTGGCCCGCCTCGATCCGCGGATAGCAGAAGATGCACTTCTCGCTCTTGCCACTTTTCCAGTTGAAGTAGATCTTCTTGTAGGGACAGCCGGAAACGCACATCCGCCAGCCACGGCATTTTTCCTGGTCGATCAGGACGATCCCGTCCTCCTCGCGCTTGTAGATCGAGCCCGAGGGACAGGCCGCTACGCAGGTCGGGTTAAGGCAATGTTCGCACAGCCGCGGCAGGTACATCATGAAGGTGTTCTCGAACTCGCCGTAGATCTCCTTCTGGACGCCTTCGAAGTTGTAGTCCTGCGAACGTTTGGAGAATTCCCCGCCAAGGATTTCCTCCCAGTTGGGGCCGCCCTCGATCTTTTCCATCCGTTCGCCCGAAATCAGGCTGCGCGGCCGCGCTGTGGGGAAGGCCTTGCTTTCCCCGGCCTGCTGCAGGTGTGCGTAGTCGAACGTGAACGGCTCGTAGTAGTCGTCGATCTCGGGCAGGTCGGGGTTGGCGAAGATTTTGGCCAGCAGCCGCCACTTTCCGCCCATCCGGGGCTGCAGGCGGCCGTGCTTGAGGTCCCACCCGCCATTCCAGCGTTTCTGGTTTTCCCAGTCCTTGGGAAAGCCGGTCCCGGGCTTGGTCTCGACATTGTTGAACCAAGCATATTCCATGCCGTCGCGGCTGGTCCACACGTTCTTGCAAGTCACCGAACAGGTGTGGCAACCGATGCACTTGTCGAGGTTCAGCACCTTGCCGATCTGGGCGCGGACTTTCATGCTGCGTTCTCCCCTGCGGCCAGCGGGCCTTCGAGCCAGTCGACCTTTTCGAGCTTGCGGACGATCACGAACTCGTCGCGGTTGGACCCGACCGTGCCGTAGTAGTTGAAGCCATAGGCCTGCTGGACGTAGCCGCCGATCATGTGAGTCGGTTTGAGGATCGTGCGGGTGACCGAATTGTGGATCCCGCCGCGTTGTCCGGTCAGCGGCGATCCGGGTACGTTCACGATCTTTTCCTGGGCATGGTACATGAACAGCGTGCCTTCCTTCATCCGCTGCGAGACGACCACGCGGGCAACCAGCGCGCCGTTGGAATTGAAGGTTTCGACCCAGTCATTGTCGACCAGTCCGGCCTTCGCCGCATCGACCTCGCTCATCCACACGATCGGCCCGCCGCGCGACAGGGTCAGCATCAGCTGGTTGTCGGTATAGGTCGAATGGATTCCCCACTTCTGGTGCGGAGTGATGAAGTTGAGAACGACATGCTTCTGCCCGGCAGCCTTGTCGAGCATCGGCTTCACCGCCTTGGTATCGATCGGCGGGCGATAGACGCACAGCGCTTCGCCAAAGGCCAACATCCACTTGTGGTCCTGGTAAAGCTGCTGGCGCCCGGTCAGGGTGCGCCACGGGATCAGCTCGTGGACATTGGTGTAGCAGGCGTTGTAGCAGACGTGCTCGCTCTCCAGCCCCGACCAGGTCGGCGAGGAGATGATCTTGCGCGGCTGCGCCTGCACATCGCGGAAGCGGATCTTCTCCTCTTCCTTGGGCCGGGCCAGGTGGGTGTGATCGATCCCGGTGTTTTCCGAGAGCGCCGCCCAGGCCTTGACCGCGACCTCGCCGTTGGTTTCGGGCGCGAGCATCAGCAGCACTTCGGCGGCGTCGATCGCGGTGTCGATCCGGGGCATGCCCTTGGTCGGGCCGTCCTCGCTGACCGTGCCGTTGAGCTGGCGCAGGTTCTCAACCTCGTGCGCGGTGTTCCAGCCGATCCCCTTGCCGCCGTTGCCAAGCTTGTCCATAAGCGGACCGAGCGCGGTGAAGCGCTTGTAGAGGTTGGGATAGTCCCGCTCGACCACCGCGACGCTGGCCATCGTACTGCCCGGGACCGGCTCGGTCTGGCCGCGGCCCCAGTCGGCCACATCGAACGGCTGGGCCAGTTCACCCGCGGTGTCGTGCTGGATCGGGGTCAGGACCAGGTCCTCTTCGACCCCCAGCACTTCGGGCGCGACCTCGGAAAAGGTCTTGGCGATCCCCTTGTAGATTTCCCAGTCGCTGCGCGATTCCCACACCGGATCGACCGCCGCCGACAGCGGATGGATGAAGGGGTGCATGTCCGAGGTGTTGAGATCGTCCTTCTCGTACCAACTCGCGGTCGGCAGGACGATGTCGGAATAGACGCAGGTGGTCGACATGCGGAAGTCGAGCGTGACCAAGAGGTCGAGCTTCCCCTTGGGCGCTTCGTCGTGCCACTTCACTTCCTTGGGCTTCTGGTGGCCCATCTCGCCCAGATCCTTGCCCTGGACGCCATGCGCGGTGCCGAGCAGGTGCTTGAGGAAATACTCGTGCCCCTTGCCCGATGAACCGAGCAGGTTTGAACGCCAGACGAACATGTTGCGCGGCCAGTTGGCCTCGTCATCCGGGTCGAGACAGGACAGTTCCAGATCGCCCGTCTTGAGGCCTTGCGCGACGTAATCCTTGGGCTCCATGCCCGAGGCCCTGGCCGCCTTGGCAACCTCCAGCGGATTGGTCTTGAGCTGCGGGGCGGAGGGCAACCAGCCCATCCGCTCCGCCCGGACGTTGTAGTCGATCAGGCTGCCGTCCCAATCGCCCTTGGGTGCGGTGGGCGAGAGGATTTCCTCCACCCCCAGCGTCTCATAACGCCACTGGTCGGTGTGGGCATAGAAGAAGCTGGTGGAGTTCATCTGCCGCGGCGGGCGGCTCCAGTCGAGGCCAAAGGCCAGCGGTAGCCACCCGGTCTGCGGGCGCAGCTTTTCCTGACCGACATAGTGCGACCAGCCGCCGCCCGACTGGCCGACGCAGCCGCACATCACCAGGAGATTGATGATCCCCCGGTAATTCATGTCCATGTGATACCAGTGGTTCAGCCCCGCGCCGAGGATCACCATCGACTTGCCATTGGTCGCTTCGGCATTGGCGGCAAATTCGCGCGCCGCGGTGATGATCGCTTCGACCGGAACCCCGGTGATCTTCTCACCCCAGGCCGGGGTGTAGGGGCTGGCCTCGCCGTAGTCGCGGGCGACGTGCTCACCGCCAAGGCCCCGGTCGAGGCCGTAGTTGGCGCAGAGCAGGTCGAACACCGTCGCGGCATAGGCGCGCCCGTCGGCCAGCTCGAGCTGGCGCACCGGCACGCGCTTCATCAGCACTTCGGGATGGTCGGTGCCTTCGAAATGATCGTGCTCGCGTCCCCCAAAATAGGGGAACGCCACGTCGACCACTTCGTCATGGTCCTTGTCGAGGATCGCAGTCATGCGCAGCTTTACTGCCGCGCCCGAGCCGTCCTTTTCCTCAAGGTTCCACTTGCCCTTCTCGCCCCAGCGGTAGCCCGCCGAACCGGCCGGGGCGACCACCTCGTCGCTGCCCTCGTCGATCGCGACCGTCTTCCACTCAGCGTTGTTGGCCTCCCCCAGACCGCCAGCGAAATCCGACGCGCGCAGCAGCCGGTCGGTAACCAGCCGGCCGTCCTGCTCGACCAGCCGGACCAGCATCGGCATGTCCGAGTAACGGCGGCAGTAGTCCTCGAAATAGGGCACCTGCCGGTCGAGGTGGAACTCGCGCAGGATCACGTGGCCCATCGCCAGCGCCAACGCCGCGTCGGTGCCCTGCTTGGGGTTGAGCCACAGGTCGGCGAACTTGGTCGCCTCGGCGTAGTCGGGGCTGACCACCGCAACCTTGGCCCCGCGATAACGCGCCTCGGTCATGAAGTGGGCATCAGGCGTGCGGGTCTGCGGCACGTTGCTGCCCCACAGCATCAGGAAGCCCGCGTTGTACCAGTCGGCGCTTTCGGGAACGTCGGTCTGCTCACCCCAGGTCATCGGGCTGGCGGGCGGCAGGTCGCAGTACCAGTCGTAGAAGCTCATGCAGGTCCCGCCGAGCAGCGAGAGATAGCGCGAGCCCGCCGCGTAGCTGACCATCGACATCGCCGGGATCGGCGAAAACCCGATCACCCGATCAGGTCCCCATTTCTTCGCGGTATAGGCATTGGCGGCGGCGATGATCTCGTTGACCTCGTTCCAGGTCGAACGGACGAAACCGCCGTGGCCGCGGATCGCGGTGTAGCTCTTGCGTTTGGCTGGATCGGCCTGGATCGAGGCCCAGGCGGCAACCGGGGGCAGGCTGGAGCGCGCCTCGCGCCACAGCCGCAGCAGCCGCTTCCTGACCATCGGGTACTTCAGCCGCTGCGCCGAATAGATGTACCACGAATAGCTCGCCCCGCGCGGGCAGCCGCGCGGCTCGTGGTTGGGAAGCTCGGGCCGGGTCCGGGGATAGTCGGTCTGCTGGGTTTCCCAGGTTATGATCCCTCCCTTGACGTAGATCTTCCAGCTGCACGATCCGGTGCAATTGACCCCGTGGGTCGAGCGCACGATCTTGTCGTGCTGCCAGCGCTGGCGATAACCATCCTCCCAGTCGCGATTTTCGGCGGTCGTGACACCGTGGCCATCGGAGAACGACTCCTTCTTCTGGGCGAAGAACGTCAGGCGGTCGAGCAGGTGGCTCATGCGGGGGCTCCTTGGGCAATGGGGGCAGCAGCGCGGCCGCGTTCGACGTCGTGCAGCAGGCCGCCGCGACGGGTGTAGGCCCACCAGGTGAGTGCGGCGCAGCTCACGTAAAAGGCGAGGAAGCCGTAGAATGCCGGCAGCGGCGAACCCGCCAGCGTGATCGAGCTGCCGAAGGTCTTGGGGATGTAGAACGCCCCGTAGGCAGCGATCGCAGATGTGAAGCCGACGATCGCGCCTGCCTCCTTGTCGGCTTGGCGGGTCGCTTCGGGTGCCGACAATTCCGGCATCAAGCGCGGCACTTCGCGGCGCGTGATATTCGGGATCATCTGGAAGGTCGAAGCGTTGCCCACCCCGGTCACAAAGAACATGAAGACGAACATCGCGAGGAAGCCCTGGAAGTCCTTCGCTTCCAGGAAGTGGACCACGCCCAGCACGCCCACGATCATCGCCACGAAGACCCAGAAGGTCACTCGCGCGCCGCCCCACTTGTCGGCGACCCAGCCCGTCGCCGCACGACTGATCGCGCCGACCAGCGGGGCAATCCAGACGTACTTGAGCGCGTCGACCTCGGGGAACTCCTTCTTGGCGAGCAAGGGCAGGCTGGCCGAATAGCCGATGAACGAACCGAAGGTTCCGGTGTAGAGCCAGCACATCAGCCAGTTGTGCTTGCGCTGGAAGATCACCGCCTGCTCGGCGAAGCTCGCCTTCACATCGGCGATGTCGTTCATCCCGAACCAGGCCAGCAGGCTTGACGCGATAATGAACGGCACCCAGATGAACCCGGCGTTCTGCAGCCAAATGTGCGCGCCAGTCTTGGCCGCGACCTGTGGTTCGCCGCCCAGCATGCCGAAGACGCCAGAGGTGATCACCACCGGCACTGCGAACTGCATCACCGAGACGCCGAGGTTGCCCAGCCCCCCGTTAAGCGCCAGCGCGTTGCCCTTGCGCGCCTTGGGGAAGAAGAACCCGATGTTCGACATCGACGAGGCGAAATTGCCCCCGCCAAGTCCGCACAGCAGCGCCAGCACCAGGAAGATGAAATAGGGCGTATTGGGGTTCTGCACTGCATAGCCGATCCCGAAGGCGGGGATCAGCAGCGACGCGGTGCTAAGCGTGGTCCACAGCCGCCCGCCGAAGATCGGCACCATGAAGCTGTAGAAGATCCG
>JAGWUU010000158.1 GCA_028868335.1 Sphingomonadales bacterium
ACCGGCAACTTGCCATTGTGGGCCGGTTTCCTGATCGCCACGATCAATGTAACCGCCAGCTATCTACCCTCGCACGATGCCCAGCACCACATCATCGCGCCGGAAGGTTCGCGTTGGCACTGGTTCAATGAAGCGATTGGTTGGTATTCGTTGGTGCCGATGTGCACGCCGCTCAGCGTGTTGCGGGTGACCCATTTCGAACATCACCGACACACCAACGATCCGCAGCTCGATCCCGACTACCCGATGGCCGCCAACACGGCCTGGGGCGCGATCGGCAAGGCGCTGGTAAAGGGTCAGCCGCGCCACGAGCGCTATGGTGCGACCCTCCAGCGGCTCGGCACCACAGCGGCGAAGCAGGCCACGCTTCATGCGATGATCGCCAGGGTGGTGCAGTACTCGATCCTCGCGGCGCTGGCCTGGAGCGGTCACGTCTCGGAGGCGGTGCTGCTGTGGTGGCTGCCGCTCAAGATCGGATCGGTCTATATTAACTTCTACCTCAGTTGGGCGCCGCATCGACCGATGACCGGTCATGGCCGCTACCGCGACACCCGCGCCTTTCGTAGCATTTGGGGCAACATTGGTTCGTCAGGGATGCAGGTGCACATCATCCACCACCTCTATCCCACGATCCCGCTGAGCCGGAACCCGGCAGCATTCCGTGCGCTTCGCCCGATCCTTGAAGAGCGTGGCTGCGATCTGGGCGGAATGTAACCGGCGCGACGGCCGCGAATGGGTTTTGGGGTGCAGTTGTCGGTGTCTGAGCGGTTGCCGCTGGGCGCGGTCACCCCTTGGGTTTTTTGCCCTTCCAGCCCCCCTTGTGGCGAAACGGCCGGGCACCCTGACCCGGCGTGTCGCCATCCGGGCGGTTCACCGGCCTTGCCCGGTGAGAGGCTTGACCTTGACCGGGCCGGTTGCCTTCCGGGCTGCGCTCTCGCCTGGCGGCGCGAGCGGCATCGCGCGGGGCACCATCGACAGGGACGATCTCCACGCCGTCAGCCTCGTCCGCGGTTCGTTGGACAGCGGCGAGGAAGCGCGCGGCGGCCGGGCCGGCAACCTCGAACATCGTCTCATGCGTGGCAAGGCGGATCGCGCCGATGTCGCTGCGACTTATATGCCCGCGACGGCAGAGCAGCGGCAGGATCCAGCGCGGATCGGCGTTCTGGCGGCGACCGACGTTGAGGCGGAACCACTGGCTGCCCTCGAAGCCTGCGCGCGGGCCACGGGGAGGCGGGGCGTCAGTGGCCAGCAATTCCTCGGGTTGGGGCAGACGCGCGCGATGCGCCTGAACAAGCGCCACGGCGATTTCCTCTGCGCTGCGCCTGTCCATCAAGCGGGCAGCAAGCGCGCTGTCTTCCTCGCTGGCCTCGACCGGTGCCAGCAGGGCCGCGAACATCCGCTCGCTGTCCGCCGCGCGGATATCCGCCGCCGAGGGCGGGCTTACCCATTCCGCGGGAATCCGCGCGCTCCGAAGCATGGTCTCGACGCGGCGGCGGCGCGGATAGGGCACCAGCAGAATCGCCGTGCCCTTCTTCCCGGCGCGTCCGGTGCGACCCGAGCGATGCTGCAACGTTTCCGCGTCGCGCGGAATTTCGACGTGGACCACCAGCGACAGGCTGGGCAGGTCGATGCCGCGGGCGGCGACATCGGTAGCGACGCAGACTCGCGCCCGCCGGTCACGCAGCGCCTGCAGCGCGTGGTTGCGCTCGTTCTGGCTGTGCTCGCCGGACAGCGCCACCGCGGCAAAGCCCCGCTCGGTCAGGCTGGCGTGGAGGTGGCGGACATTGTCGCGCGTGGCGCAGAACAGCATCGCCGTGTCCGCCTCGTGAAAGCGCAGCACGTTGATCACCGCGTTCTCGATGTCGGCGGGTGCGATGGCCACGGCCTGGTAGGCGATATCACCGTGGCCGCGATCCGAATCGACCGTTGAGATGCGCAGCGCGTCGCGTTGGTAGCGCCGGGCGAGCATGACGATCGGCTGAGGCATCGTCGCCGAGAACAGCAAGGTGCGTCGATCTTCGGGAGTCGCATCGAGCAATTCCTCGAGGTCCTCGCGAAAGCCCATGTCGAGCATTTCGTCCGCCTCGTCGAGTACGGCAACCGCAAGGCCCGCCAGGTCCAGCGCGCCGCGTTCGAGGTGGTCACGCAAACGCCCTGGGGTGCCGACGACGATGTGCGCGCCGTGGCTCAGCGCGCGTCGTTCCTTCGAGGCATCCATGCCGCCGACACAGGTGGCGACCCGGGCATTCGTGCCTGCGTACAGCCAGGCGAGCTCGCGGCTGACCTGAAGCGCAAGTTCGCGCGTCGGTGCGATGATCAGGGCGAGGGGGCTGGCGGCGATCCTCGCGTTGCCGCCCTCTTCGAGCAGTTGCGGGGCCATGGCGAGGCCGAAGGCGACCGTCTTGCCCGAACCGGTCTGGGCCGAGACGATGAGGTCGCGTCCCTCGGCACCGGGCTCGAGAACGGCGGCCTGGACGGAGGTGGGAGCGGCGTAGCCGCGCGTGGTGAGCGCTTCTGCAAGAAGCGCGAACGGAGTCTGGAAAGTCATGGTCTCGATGTTTGTCAGGGGAGTGACCGCACGACCGCGAGCGGCAAACGTCCCGTGAATGAGCCGCGTCGATAGGCTTTTCGCACCTGCGGCACAATGTGTTTCGCGCCGGGCTGTGCCTGCTGCGCCTGCACTGCTTGCAAGGAGAGGCTCTGCAGGGATTTCGACGTCGCCTTCAAGGACGAAGCAGATCATGGCGGCGCGCACTCCGTCATGGAGTTGATGGAACGCGCCGCCGAAAGTTAGAGCCCGTCCGGATTGGATTGAAGCTTCAAAGCCCTTCCCCGTTGGAGAAGGGTTGGGATGGGGGGCTGCCCTGTCGAGCGTGCCGAATCCCTCCCCGTTGGGGAGGCGCGATTCAGCCAAATCAGGGCAGGCTTTAGCCCGCAACGGTCACTGCGATCGAAAGAATCTCGATGGCATCGTCCTTACCCGCGAATTCCAGCAGCTCACCTTCCTCTGCTCCCATCAGCGCACGCGCGAGCGGCGCCGAAAAGGAGACCAGCGCCGCTGCAGGATCGGCCTCGTCATCGCCAACTATGCTCAGCACGCGCCGCTTGCCGTTTAGGCGGAACGTCACCGTGGTGCCGATCTCCACTGTCTTGCCGGAAGGCACCGGGACCACCTCGGCGGTGATCTGTCGCGTTTGCCAGTAGCGCAGGTCGCGCTGTGCAGCCTTGATCCGGGTTTCCCCGGCGTCCTGCCCGGCCAGCTCGGTCAGGTGCGCCTGCAGCGCCACCACCCGCTCGCTGATCAGCGCCAGACCACGCGGCGTCACCAGATTCGGCCCGGGCGGGATCGGGATTTCGAACCTGGGTTCGAGGTGCTCGTCGTCCTCTTCGCGTCGGAAAGCAACGCTCATCGTCCGGGCCTCCTAGACCGCGATCGCTTCGAGGGCTTCGCTTGCTTCGAGCCAAGCCGCCTCCGCACCTTCGATCCGCGTCTCGATCTCGGCGCGGCGCTTCATCAGTTCGGTCATGGTCAACTCAGCGAACGACGCTTCGGCGGATTTGGGATCGAACATGGCTTGATCGATGGCTTTGCGCATGGTCTGGAGCTTCTCGAGTTCGGCCTCGGCACTCCTGGTGCGCTTGCGCAGTTCCTGCCCCTTTTCCCGCGCCTCGGCGGCGGCCTTGCGCTGGTCCTTCCTGTTGACGCCCCGGCCTCCCTCGTTCTTGCGCATCGACGCGCCGTCACCAGTGAGGACAAAACCGATGTAGTCGTCGATCGAGCCGTCGAATTCCCTGGCCGTGCCGCCATCGACGAGCACCAGCCGGTCGGCGGTCATCTCCAGCATGTGCCGGTCATGGCTGACGATCACCACCGCACCCGAATAGGCATTGAGTGCCTGGATCAGCGCCTCGCGCGCATCGACGTCGAGGTGGTTGGTCGGTTCGTCGAGGATCAGCATGTGCGGCGCATCGCGGGTAATCAACGCCAGGGCAAGGCGCGCGCGTTCGCCGCCCGAAAGCTTGCCCACCTCGGTCGTCGCCTTGGCCCCGGAAAAGCCGAAACGGCCGAGTTGCCCGCGCACAGCCGCCGGGCTTGCCCCCTTCATTTGCACAGTCATGTGCTGGAGCGGGGTTTCGCTGCGGTCCAACTCCTCCACCTGATACTGGGTGAAATAGCCGACCCGCATCCTGCCCGAAGCGTTCATCGCCCCGTCCATCGGTTTCAACTGCGCGGCCAGCAGCCGCGCCAGAGTGGTCTTGCCGTTACCGTTGCGCCCCAGAAGCGCGATCCGGTCATCGGGATCGAGCCGCAGGTTGAGGCGGCTGAGTACCGGCTTTTCGCCGTATCCGACCGAGGCAAGGTCAAGCGTGATCAGCGGCGGGCGCAGCTCGTCAGGATTGGGGAAGTCGAAACTCAGCGACGGATCGTCTATCATCTCGGCGATGGGTTGAAGCCTGGCCAGCGCCTTGGCGCGTGACTGGGCCTGCTTGGCGGTGGAGGCGCGGGCGGAATTGCGGGCAACATAGTCCCGCAGCCTCTCACGCTCAGCCTGCTGCTTTGCCCGGGCCGAGGCGATCTGCGCCTGCCGCTCAGCCCGCTGGCGTTCGAAGGCGTCATAGCCGCCCGGGTACAAGGTCAGCTTGCCGCCGGAAAGGTGCAGGATGTGATCGACGACATTGTTGAGAAAGTCGCGTTCGTGGCTGACCAGCAGGATCGTTGCCGGGTAGGACCGTAGGAAATCCTCCAGCCACAGCACGGCTTCGAGATCCAGGTGGTTCGACGGTTCGTCGAGCAGCAATAGATCGGGTTGCGAGAACAGCAGCGCCGCCAGCGCCACGCGCATCCGCCACCCGCCTGAGAAGCGTTCCAGCGGGAAGTGCTGCGCCTCCTCATCGAAGCCGAGGCCGACGAGGATGCGCGCCGCCCGACTGGGAGCAGTATGAGCATCAATTGCTATGAGCCGCTCATGCACCTCGGCCAGACGGTGGGCATCGTGGCAGGTTTCGCTCTCGGCCATCAATGCAGCGCGCTCGGTGTCCGCGGCGAGAACGGTCTCAAAGGGGGTTGCATCACCACCCGGCGCTTCTTGCGCAATGTAGCCTATGCGGCTGCCACGCGGCATCGAAACCTCGCCGCCGTCCGCCTCCAGCATCCCGGCGATGACCCGAACCAATGTCGACTTGCCTGCGCCATTGCGCCCGATCAGCCCGATCCGCCCCCGCGGCGGCAGCGTTGCGGTTGCGTCGTCGATAATCGTGCGCCCGCCAAGGCGGACCGTGATGCCGGAAAGGTTGAGCATGGCCCGCGCCTAGCAGGACCGGATCGCCAACAAAAGTGTGGTTGGTCGATCGATGCGGAACGACCGTTCCCTGCGAACACACCCTACAGTTGGATAGAGCGGCTCAACGGCCGACACGATCTAGCCGATGGCAGTCGGGCGCGGTGCTCGGGCAAGCCCGCCACGGGTAGGCGCAACAACGCTGGCGTCTTCCGATCATGCTGATCCGCGTGCACGCCCGCTCGTCCCGGCACGCCGGTATCTGGGTAGCCAGGAGTTTGGCAGCGGTGATGTGCGGCGGTTGGCGACCGGCTGGCGCGCTTCGATGGGCTAACGGAGTCTTCCACCAATCGAAACGTGGCTATAGGGATGCAGTCGCAACGGGGACGGCGCGCGGTTCTTATAGATGTCAACGCCAGTGGAAATCATGATCCGGGTGGGCAGTCTGGAAGGCTACCGCAACCTCGTCTTCGAACTGGGGCACGATCCCGTGCCGCTGCTGGTCAATGCGGGCATCGACCCTCAAGTCTTGGACCACCCCGATCGTCTGATTGCGACGACCAGTTATCGCATGGCTTTGAATTTGGCGGCGCGAGCTACCGGCGAGGCGCACTTCGGTCTGATGCTTTCGCAGCGCCAAACATTCGAAAAGCTGGGCGCGGTCGGCTATCTCGTCAGGCACGCGCCCAATCTTTCCGTCTCGGTTGACCGACTGATCAGGTTTTTCAAGACCCATGACGCCGGATCCATGACCAGGCTGGAGATATCCGACGACACGGCGTTGTGGACACACAGGCTTAGCGGAGTTTGCGACGAATCGGCGATCCAGCAGACCGAACTGGCAATGGGGCTGGCGTGCCGGTTCGTGCGGTCAGCCCTTGCTGAACAATGGAACCCGGAACGCGCCTTGTTCGAGCACGCCGCGCCGCGCGACACCGAGATATTCAGGCGTGCCTTTCGCTGCACGGTCGAATTCGACCAGGCCATTACCGCGCTGGAGTTCCCTGCGAGCGACCTGACCCTGCCGCTGCGCTCGTCCGACGCCGGGCTGTTCGCTATTCTGGAACGCTACGTGGAACAGATCGATGCGCACATCACCGAAGACCTTCCGGCGCGGGTTCGTGCGGCGATCCAGCAGAATATCGAGGCCGGGCCGGTGCGGCTGGAACAGATCGCCAGCTTGCTGGAACTGTCGCGCCACGGACTGCAGGGACAATTGCGCAGCGCCGGAACCAGCTTTCAGGCGCAGCTCGACGATGTCAGGTTTGAACTGGGACGCCGTTATCTCCGCGAAACCCGGCTGGCAGTTGCGGAGATTGCAGCAATCCTCGGCTATGCGGAGCCTGCCGTGTTCACCCGCGCCTTTGCGCGCCGCGCCGGTGTCACGCCAAGGCGCTGGCGGCAGGCCCAGGGCGGAGGTTAGACCACCCGATCGATCGGCTCGCCTTTTTCAAGGAAGGCCACAAGGTTGCCAATCATACGCGCTACCATATCGGCACGGCAGGCCTGGGTGGCCGATCCGATATGCGGTGTCAGAACGACCTGATCCATCCCAGTCAACGCGGGGTGAATCCGGGGCTCATCTTCAAAGACATCCAGCCCCGCTGCGCCGACCGTCCCGTTTTCAAGGGCCGCCACCAAGGCCGCCTCATCCACCACCGCACCGCGGGCGGTGTTGACCAGCACCGCGCCAGGCGTAAATCGCGCCAGCAACGCGGCGTTGAACAGGTGCCTCGTCTCGGGAGAAAGCGGCAGGTGGATCGACACGATCTCGCATTCGCTGACCAGTTCTTCGAGGCTGAGGACGTGCCGCGCGCCCAGAACCTCGGCTTCGCGCTTGGGGCCACGAGCCCAATAACTGACCTGCATGCCGAAGCCCGCCGCCCGACGCGCCACCGCCTGACCGATCGCGCCGAACCCGGCAATCCCGAGCCGTGCGCCGCTGACCCGCAGTGCTGGCGGAAATGGCTTGCCTTGCTCCCACGCCCCTTGGCGGACAAAACGTTCCGCTGCGCCGACGCGGCGACAGGCTGCCAGGATCAGGGCAAAGACCAGGTCGGCGGTGTCCTCGGTCACTACCGGCGTATTGGATACCCTGATGCCTCGTGCTGCCGCGGCCGCGAGATCAATGTTGTCGGTGCCGACCCCGAAGTTGGCGATCAGGCCAACACCGTCCGGCAAAGCCGCAATCGTCGCGGCATCGACGGGATCAACTGCCGTCGCCAGCAGCGCCCGGGCATCGGCGCCATCAGGACTCCCCAAGGAAACCCAGCGAAGTGTTTCGCCGCCCGCGCTGAGTTCCGGCAAACGCATTGGTCGAGTGGTTAGAACGGTGATCGCCATAGGATTTC
>JAGWUU010000159.1 GCA_028868335.1 Sphingomonadales bacterium
GGCTGCCTGCTGCTGGCGCGCAATCCCAAGGCGCTGAAGCGGTTCAACGCCGCTTTCGAGGCGCGGCAGGTAGAGAAGGTCTATCTTGGCGTGGTGGCTGGCGCCCTGCCAGCGGACGAAGGGACGATCAGCCTTTCGCTCGCGAAGATCTCCAGTGCCGAAAAGGGCTGGCGGATGATCGCGGCGAAGAAGGGCAAGCCCGCCGTCACCCACTGGCGCAAGCTGGCCGAACGCAACGGCCTCACCCTGGTCGAGTTCCGCCCCGAAACCGGGCGCACTCACCAGATCCGCGTCCATGCCCTTGCCGGGCTGGGCCAAGCGCTGCTGGGCGATCCGGTTTATGGCGATCCCAACGGCGCGGGCCGCACCATGCTCCACGCCCGGGCGTTGACCGTGCAGCGCGAGGGCAAACCTCCGATCGTCGCCGTCGCGCCGCTTCCAGCGGACTTTCTTGCCCTGGGATTCAGCGATGACGATCTCGGCGCATGACGCAACGGCCCGCGCGCTGACGGTGGCGAGCGAAGCCTTCGTCACCGCTTCAGGCCCCGGCGGGCAGAACGTCAACAAGGTGGCGAGCGCGGTGCAACTGCGCGTCGATGTCTATGCGCTTCGCCTGCCGGTGCCGGTGTTCCAGCGGTTGAAGCAGCTCGCCGGAAGCCGGATGACCACCAAGGGCGAACTGGTCCTCATCGCGCAGCGTTTCCGCACGCAGGAAGCCAATCGCCAGGACGCGCGCGACCGGCTTGCCGAGCTGATCGCAGATGCCTTCAATCTCCCCGAAAAACGCGCCAAGACACGGCTCAACCGGGTGGGCAAGGCCGAACGGCTCGAGGGCAAGAAGAAGCGCGGCGCGGTCAAGGCCGGGCGCGGCAAGGTTCAGCTCGACTGATCAGATCGCGGCGGTCGCGGCCGCCACCTGTCGCCCATCGGACGCAAATGCGCCAAGCTCGAATGCTGCATCCTTGCTGCGCAGCACGAGGTGCAGCATTTCCCCGCAGATTGCCGGAGACAGGCCGCGAAAGGTGAATGTCTTGAGGCTGTTGTCGCCAAACTCGCGCCGCGTCAGATCGAGCAGCAGGGTCGCGGTCAGCGGCCCGTGGACCACCAGCCCGCGGTAGTTCTCGACGTCTGCAGCATAGGGCCGGTCATAGTGAATGCGGTGGCTGTTGAACGTCAGCGCGGAATAGCGGAACAGCAGGGGCTCCGCAGGCGACACCATGCGATGCGCGCGCCACGACGCAGGATCGAATTGTCCATCGCCCAACGGCGGAGGTGCGGGCGGCGTTCCAGGATCAGGCAAGGCGCGATAGACCAGCGACTGCCGTTCGCGCACCGCAACGCCATCGGAGCCGTGGGTTTCGTGCTCAACCTCCACGAATACCAGCCGACCACTGCCGCCCTGCTTTTCGGTGACCTGCACCACGCGCGAACGGCGCTCTACCGCCTCACCCACGCGCAACGGGCGCAGGAACTCCACTGCGCTCGATGCCCACATGCGTCGTGGCAGATCGGGGACCGGCGGCAGGAAGCTGTCGTCTCCCTCCCGCCGGGGGTGACCATCCTCGCCCAAGGTCGCCGTTGGCGCTTCCGGTGTGCACAGGCACCAGTGCACGCCTTGCGGGGCGGTGCCATCCTCGGGGGGCGGACGATCGAACGTCGCGCACCACCGCGCCAGCAGGGCCGGATCGACCCGATCGTGACGGCGTTCCTCGCGGCCGATCCAGAGGTTCCAGTCGCCCCCCATCTCAGCGCCTCATCGTGACGCAGGCGTTGGCGCGGCTTTCGGCGCGGCGGATGCGGACGTCTTGCTGGACGCACCAGCGGGCGCGACTGGCGCGGGGATCGCATCGTGCGTCAGGCGCTGGTCCTCGATCATCTGCGCCGCATCGTCGAGCGCACGCGCCTCGCCCACGGTCACGCCGCCGGGACCCGGTGCGGTATCCGCCTTGTGGCAGGCAGCCAGAGCAAGCATGGCGCCAAGGACGAGAAGCGAAGCGGCGCGCATCCGTTCCTACTTCCTGACCGGCGCAGTTTCAGCCGGGGCGGCGTCGCTGGCCGCGCCCTCCTCGACGGCGTTGGCCGAGGCATCGGCCACCGGCGTTGCATCTACACCCCCCACTGCCTCTTCCGCCGGCATTTCGACGTTTTCGGGCTGCTGCTCTTCCTTGGCGCTGTCGCTGTGTCCACAGGCCGCAAGCGCCAGGGCGGCAACGGGAGCAAGGGCGAACACGGCAAGCTTCTTCATCAATCCGGCCTTTTCAAAACTGTGTTATGGGTGGTCGCAACCGCCAGGATGTCCTTGTCTAGCCAAGCAGGTCGCCACTGCCAACCGCTTAACCCGGCCATGCCTGGACCATTCCCGAGAGGGGAGTTGTAAACATATAAAGATTTCTTTATATGATTGCGACGATGCGGATCGAAACCACCCTGCGCGCGCTTGCCGACCCCACGCGGCTGCGCATCCTGCGCCTGCTCTCGACAATGGAGCTGGCGGTGGGTGAGCTTGCCCAGGTGCTGGGGCAAAGCCAACCGCGCGTGTCGCGCCATATCCGAATTCTGTGCGCCGCGCACCTTGCCGAACGGCGCAAGGAAGGTAGCTGGGTGTTCCTGCGAAGCGCGATCGGTGAACACCGCGCCCCGCCTCTGGGAGCCGCCGCTGCCCGCCTGCTCGCCGTGGCCGAGGACGACGATTCCGCCTTTGCCGCCCGCTGCGCCGAGGATCGGCGCCACCTCGCCGCGATCCGCGCCGCGCGGCAATCGAGCGCCGAGGCCTATTTTGCCCGCCACGCCGCCGAATGGGACGTGCTGCGCGGATTGCACAGCGCCGACGGTCCGGTCGAGGCGGCGCTGGACAAGGCGCTTGGCAAGCATTCTCTTGGCGCGCTGCTGGATGTCGGCACGGGGACGGGGCGGATGGCCGAACTGTTCGCCCCGCGCGCCGACCGGGTCACAGGGTTTGACCGCAGCCCGGAAATGCTCCGTCTTGCGCGCGCCCGGTTGCAGAACCTCCCCGCCGATGGCGTCGATCTGGTCCACGGCGATTTCGCCGCGCTGCCGTTCGAGGCCGAAAGCTACGACACGGTGCTGTTTCATCAGGTGTTGCACTACGCGCAGGAGCCGGAGAGCGTCCTGGCCGAAGCCGCGCGCGTCACCCGCCCCGGCGGCACGGTGGCGATTGTCGATTTCGCTGCGCATGACCGCGAGGAGTTGCGCACCGCCCACGCCCACGCCCGCCTCGGCTTTTCGGACGAGCAGATGCTTGCACTGCTCAGCCAGGCAGGGTTCGTCCCGGCCCCGCCGGTCGCCCTGCCGGGCAAGCCGCTTACCGTGAAGATCTGGACGGCCCGGCGCGATGCCGCGCGCGCGCCGTCCCCAGCCCGAAAGACCCAGTCCGCATGAACACCGTCAGCGAAGCGCGCCGCGCGGCTGCTTCCCCCCTCTTCGCCGGGCTGGAAGGTGACATCGGCGTGTCGTTCGAGTTCTTCCCGCCCAAGACTGAAAAGATGGGCGAAACCCTGTGGGAAGCTGTCGAAACGCTGGCACCGCTTGGCCCACGCTTCGTTTCCGTGACCTATGGCGCGGGCGGCTCCACCCGCGAGCGGACCCACGCCACGGTCGAGAGGATCGTGCGCGAAACCGCGATCCCCGCCGCCGCCCACCTCACCTGCGTCGAAGCCAGCCGGGCCGAGATCGAGGAGGTCGCCCGCGCCTACTGGGAGACTGGCGTGCGCCACATCGTCGCCCTGCGCGGCGATCCGCCGGTGGCTGGCGCGCGGTTCGAAGCCCGGCCCGACGGCTACGCAAACGCCGCCGAACTGGTCGCGGGGCTCAAGGCGATCGCTCCGTTCGAAATATCGGTCGGCGCCTACCCCGAGGTGCATCCCGAAGCGGCGAACGCCAAGGCCGATCTCGATCACCTCAAGCGCAAGATCGACGCCGGGGCAGACCGAGCGATCACCCAATTCTTCTTCGAGCCAGATACGTTCTTCCGTTTCCGTGATGCGGCGGCTGCGGCGGGGATCGACGCCGAGCTGGTCCCCGGGATCATGCCGGTGAGCAATTTCGCCGCGGTCCAGCGCATGTCGGGCATGACCGGAACCGCCGTTCCGGTGTGGCTCGACCACCTGTTCGAAGGGCTCGACGATCATCCCGCAGCACGCCAGCTTGTCTCCGCGACGGTAGCTGCGGAGATGTGCCGCCGGCTCTATGCTGGCGGAGTACGTCAGTTCCATTTCTACACGCTCAACCGGGCAGAGCTGAGCTATGCTATCTGCCACCTGCTGGGAGTACGCCCGCGATGACCCTCACCCCCAGTCCGGCGCGCGCCGCCCTGCTTGACGCGGCGGCCACGCGCATCCTGATCACCGACGGCGCCTTCGGCACCGAAATCCAGCGCTGCGGGCTGACCGAGGCCGACTATGCCGGGACGCTGGGCCTCTCCAAGGACCAGAAGGGCAACAACGACATCCTCGCCCTGACCAAGCCCGAGGTGCCCGAGGCGATCCACCGCGCCTATTTTGCCGCCGGGGCCGACATCGCCGAAACCAACACCTTCTCGGCCAACCGGATCAGCCAGGCCGACTATGGCGCCGAGGGACTGGTGCGCGAGATCAACCTCGCCAGCGCCCGTCTCGCCCGCAAGGTCGCCGACGAATTCCAGGCCAAGGACGGCCGGGCGCGCTTCGTCGCGGGAGCGATCGGCCCGACCAACAAGACCCTGTCGCTTTCCCCCGACGTCAACGATCCGGGCTATCGCGAGATCGACTGGGATGCGCTGGTCGACGTCTATCACGAACAGGCCGCCGCGCTGGTCGAAGGCGGGGCCGACTTCATCCTGATCGAAACGGTGTTCGATACGCTCAACGCCAAGGCCGGGATCATGGCGGTACGCAAGCTCGAGCAGGAGCTGGGGCGCGAAGTGCCGCTGATGCTGTCGATGACCCTGACCGACCTGTCCGGCCGCAACCTGTCGGGCCATACGGTCGAGGCATTCTGGTACGCGGTGCGCCATGCAAGGCCACTGACGGTCGGCCTCAACTGCTCGTTCGGCGCGGCGCAACTGCGGCCGCATGTTCGCTCGCTCAGCCAGATCGCCGATACCCTGATCATGGTCTATCCCAACGCCGGACTGCCCAACGAGCTGGGGCAGTACGACGAACTTCCCGAGGAAACCGCCGCGCAGCTCCGCGAATGGGCCGAGGCCGGGCAAGTCAACGCGCTGGGCGGGTGCTGCGGCTCAACGCCCGATCACATCGCCGCGATCGCCCGGGCTGCGGCAAACCTCCCGCCCCGCACCGTGCCCCAGCCCGAAGTCGCAACCCGACTGGCCGGGCTCGAACCCTTCGTGATGGCGGCCTGACGCCACTCCATCCGTTCGTGTCGAGCGAAGTCGAGACACGGGCGCGCAGCATCTCGACTTCGCTCGATGCGAACGGAAGTTTGACTATGAATACCGCCTCCTCCTCCGCCCGCTTCGTCAATGTCGGCGAACGCACCAACGTCACCGGCAGCGCCGCGTTCAAGAAACTGATCCTGGCGGACGACTATGCCAAGGCGGTCGAGGTCGCGCGCCAGCAGGTCGAGAACGGCGCGCAGGTGATCGACGTCAACATGGACGAGGGGCTGCTCGATGCGGTCCACGCGATGACCACCTTCCTCAACCTGATCGCCGCCGAGCCCGACATCGCCCGGGTGCCGGTAATGATCGACAGCTCCAAGTGGGAGGTGATCGAGGCCGGGCTGAAATGCGTATCGGGTAAGCCGATCGTCAATTCGATCTCGATGAAGGAGGGTGAGGAGCCCTTCCTCGCCCATGCCCGCAAATGCATGGACTATGGCGCCGCCGTGGTCGTCATGGCCTTCGACGAAAGGGGCCAGGCCGATACCAAACAGCGCAAGGTCGAAATCTGCGAACGCGCCTACAAGCTGCTGACCGGGATCGGCTTCCCGCCCGAGGACATCATCTTCGATCCCAACGTCTTTGCTGTCGCCACCGGGATCGAAGAGCACAACAATTACGCGGTCGATTTCATCGAGGCGGTGCGCGAAATCCGCGCGCGCTGCCCACACGTCCACTTCAGCGGCGGGCTCTCAAACCTGTCGTTCAGCTTCCGCGGCAACGAGCCGGTGCGCCGGGCGATGCATTCGGTGTTCCTGTTTCATGCGATCCCGGCCGGGCTTGACATGGCGATCGTCAACGCCGGGCAGCTTGATGTCTATGACACCATCGACCCGGTACTGCGCGAGGCCTGCGAAGACGTCATCCTCAACCGCAATGCCGAAGCGACCGACCGACTGATCACGCTGGCCGAAAGCTTCAAGGGCACCGACGCCAAGACCCAGAAGGAAGCCGAGGAATGGCGCGGCTGGGAAGTCGTGCGGCGGATCGAACATGCGCTGGTCAAGGGCATCGACGCCCACATCGTCGAGGATACCGAGGAAGCCCGGCTGGCGATTTCAGCCGCCGGGGGCCGCCCGATCGAGGTGATCGAAGGGCCCTTGATGGAGGGCATGAACACCGTTGGCGACCTGTTCGGCAGCGGCAAGATGTTCCTGCCGCAGGTGGTCAAGTCGGCGCGCGTGATGAAGAAGGCGGTTGCCCACCTGATCCCGTTCATCGAGGCCGAGAAGGAAGCCGGCGCGCGTTCCAAGGGCCGGATCGTCATGGCCACGGTCAAGGGCGACGTTCACGACATCGGCAAGAACATCGTCGGCGTGGTCCTGCAGTGCAACGGCTATGAGGTGATCGACCTTGGCGTCATGGTGCCGTGGTCGACGATCATTGAAACCGCGCAGAAGGAAGAGGCGGACATCATCGGCCTGTCAGGCCTGATCACTCCCAGCCTCGACGAGATGGTCACCGTGGCCGAGGAAATGAAGCGCGCCGGGATGACCATTCCGCTGCTGATCGGCGGGGCGACCACCAGCAAGGTCCACACCGCACTCAGGATCGATCCGGCCTATGACGGCCCGGTGATCCACGTGCTTGATGCCAGCCGAGCGGTCGGCGTCGCCAGCCAGCTTCTTTCCGATACCCAGCGCGATCCCTTCGTCGCGACAACGGCAGCTGACTACCAGCACGTGCGCGATGTGCGCGCGGGCAAGGACCAGTCAGTGCTGCTCAGTCTTGAGGACGCGCGGGCGAACGGCTTCAAGGCCGACTATTCCGACAAGCCGATGCCGCCCGAACAGCCGGGGCTGCACACCTTCCCCGACTGGCCGCTGACCGACCTGATCGAATGCTTCGACTGGACTCCGTTCTTCCGCGCCTGGGAACTCGCCGGGGTCTATCCCGCGATCCTTGACGATCCGGTGGTGGGCGAAAGCGCGCGGGCGCTCCACGCCGATGCCCTCGCCATGCTTGACCGGATCGTTTCGGAAAAGTGGCTTACGGCCAAGGGCGTCGCGGGCTTCTGGCCCTGCGCGCGCGAAGGCGACGATGTCATGCTTCACATCGAGGGCAACGTCCCGCCGATCCGCGTGCCATTCCTGCGCCAGCAGATCCGCAAGAGCCGCGACCGCGCGAACTATTGCCTGGCTGATTTCATCGACCCCGATGGTGACTGGATCGGCGGCTTCGCGGTGGGGATCCACGGGATCGAGCCGCACCTCG
>JAGWUU010000160.1 GCA_028868335.1 Sphingomonadales bacterium
GTGGGCGATGCGCAGGGCGAGGCCAAGGGCGCGCGGATCACCGGGGGCATCGCGCTCGACACGGATGAGGTGAACCGCTGGCTGGCGCACCGGATCGAGAGACGCAGCACCCTGCGCTGGATCGCCGATGACAACCGCGTCGAGGCGCTGCTCGAAACGCGGCTGGGGGCGATCACCGTGTCGCGCGGGTCCGATCCCGCGCCCGATCCCGAGGCGATCCGCGCTTTCCTGCTCGACAAGGTCGCGAGCGATGGCCTCGCCCTGCTGCCGCTGTCCAAGGCGAGCCACGCCCTGCTGCGCCGTGCGCGCTACGCCGGGATCGAGGCTCTGTCCGATGACGCGCTTGTCGCCGATGCCGTTGAATGGCTCGGTCCGTTGCTGGGGCGCAGGCTCGATCAGATCGATCCGGCGCGGCTGCACGATGCCTTGCGCGCGCGGCTCGACTATGCGGGCCAGCAGGCGCTTGACCGGCTGGCCCCGGCGCAGTTCGCCAGCGCGGCGGGGACCAGTCATGCGATCGACTATGACGATCCCGGTGGAGCAAGCGTCGAGCTGCGCGTACAGGCGCTGTTCGGGCTCGACCGGCACCCGACGTTCGGTCAGCCGCCGCAGCCCTTGTTGCTCAAGCTCACTGATCCGGGCGGCAAGCCCCTGCAGACCACGCGCGACCTGCCCGGGTTCTGGCGTGGATCGTGGAAGGACGTGCAGCGCGACATGAAAGGGCGCTACCCCAAGCACCGTTGGCCTGACCAACCGTGGACCGAGGTGGCCAGCCTCAAGACCCGGAACGCCTTCGAACGACGGTGATTCAGGTTCGCCCCATCTTGATTCCCCGGCTATTCTGCACCAAAGCGCAAGGCCATGCCCGCACGCATCTACCAACGCCCGAAGAACGCCATGCAGTCCGGCCAGGCCCGGCTGGGCGACTGGATCCTTGACTTCGCCCCCGCCGAAGCGCGGCGGGCCGACCCGCTGATGGGCTGGACCGGATCGGGCGATATGCAGAGCCAGGTCCAATTGCGCTTTGGCAGCGCTGACGAGGCCCGGGCCTACGCCGACAAATACGGGATCGAGGCCGAGGTGCATACCGTGCCGCCGCGCCGCCTCAAGCTGCAGGCCTACGCCGACAATTTCCGCTGACCGGCTGATCGGGAAGCGGACCGACCGGTTGCCTGGGTCGCGCAGGTAAGCAACGGCCAGGTCCGCCCCCAAGTCGTCCCGCAGGGGACGACCAAACCGACCGCTCGTGAAGAGCGAGTCGCACACCTTCTATGCCAGTCGGACCAAGGACACTTGCTTAAACGCGACAGCCCCGTCATATGCGCCGCCGGGAGTCGGTCGGACGTTTGCGCTCGCCAACCTGGTCAGGTCCGGAAGGAAGCAGCCACAACGGGTTGCGGCGGGTCGGCCGGCTCCTAATCCCTTCGACAATCGAACTGGCGCCGCCTAGTCTGCACCCATGGGTGATTCCCCCGACATCTTCGGCGACGAGCCTGAAAACGACGACGCGCCAAGCCTTGCCGAGCTGGAGGAGGCCGGACAGGAATCGATGTTCGGCGCGCCGGAACCTGCGCCCGTCGCTCCCCCCGTTCCGCCAACCAGCGCCCCGGCGCAGCCCTATCGCGTGTTGGCGCGCAAGTATCGCCCGCAGACCTTCAGCGCGCTGATCGGGCAGGACGCGATGGTCCAGACGCTGGGCAACGCGATCCGGCGCGACCGGCTGGCCCATGCCTTCCTGATGACCGGGGTGCGCGGGGTGGGCAAGACCAGCACTGCGCGCCTCATCGCCAAGGCGCTCAACTGCATCGGACCGGACGGCAAGGGTGGGCCGACGATCGACCCTTGCGGCCAGTGCGAACCGTGCCGCGCCATTGCAGAGGGGCGCCATATCGACGTGATCGAAATGGACGCCGCGAGCCATACCGGCGTCGACGACGTGCGCGAGATTATCGAGGCGGTGCGTTATGCCGCCGTGTCGGCCCGCTACAAGATCTACATCATCGACGAAGTTCACATGCTGAGCCGCAATGCGTTCAACGCCTTGCTCAAGACGCTGGAGGAGCCACCGGCCCATGTGAAGTTCCTGTTCGCGACCACCGAGGTCGACAAGCTGCCGGTGACGGTACTCAGCCGTTGCCAGCGGTTCGACCTGCGACGCATCTCGACGCCGTTGCTGGCCGAACACTTTGCCGGCATCTGCACCGCAGAGGGCGTTGCCGCCGAGAGCGAAGCCTTGTCGATGATCGCTGCCGCGGCCGAAGGTTCGGTGCGCGACGGGCTTTCGATCCTGGATCAGGCGATCGCCCACGCCGATCTGGGCGGTGAGGGCAACGTTTCCGCAGCGCAGGTGCAGGACATGCTCGGGCTGGCCGACAAGGCGGCACAGCGCCGACTGTTCGCCGCCCTGCTCGGCGGAGATGGCGCAGCCCTGCTTGACGCTGTCGACCAGCAATTCGCGCTGGGGGTGGAACCGCTGGCGCTGATGCGTTCGGCGTTGGAATTGACCCACCGCATTACCGTTACCCAGCTTGGCCGGAACGGTGCGGATGCCGTGTCGGCGGAGGAGCGCGCGGCTCTGGAGGAGTGGGCGGAACAGCTTGGCGCCGGACAATTGCATCGGCTCTGGCAACTGCTGCTCAAGGGCCATGACGAGGTACGTTCCGCGCCTGATCCACTGGTTGCCGCCAAGATGGCGCTGCTGCGCGTGCTGCACGCCAGCGACATGCCGGATCCCGGTTCACTGGCGAAAAAGCTGGAGGAGCTGGCCGTTTCGGGCATCGCCATGGTGGCGCCTGCCAGCGGCGAAGCCGTGGCCGCGCCCGTCGCCCGCACCGACCAGACCTGGCGCGCCCTGATCGAAACGGTCGACCAGTCCGGTCAACTGCGACTGGCCCAGGTGATGCGCGATTGGGTGCGGGTAATCGACCTCGGGCCCGCTGAGCTGCTCTATGCACTCGCCCCCGGCTATTCGGGCGATCCCACGGCCGAAGTGCGCGATGCCTTGCTGCGCGCCACGGGTGAACGCTGGCAGGTCACGCGCGGAGAAGGGGACGGCCAGCCGACCCTGCGCGAGGCTGCGGAGGTCGCCAAGGCCGCCGAGCGCGAAGCGCTTATGCGGCACCCGCTGGTCGAGGCGGCGTTCACCGCCTTTCCCGACGCCCAGATAGTCGAAGAAAGCCCCGAAGCGCGCGTCGCTCAGGGCGGCAACAAGTGGAGCAGATGACGTGAAGTCGATGGAAGAGATGATCAAGGCGGCCCAGCAGGCGGCAGAGACCATCCAGAAGCAGATGAACGAAAGCCAGGCCAAGCTCGACGGTATCGAGGTTGAGGGCAAGTCCGGCGGCGGTCTCGTCGTGATACGCTGCTCGGCCAAGGGCAGAATCATCGGCGTGGCGATCGATGACAGCCTGATGCAGCCGAGCGACAAAGGCATCCTCGAAGACCTGATCGCCGCCGCCTTCAACGATGCCCGTGCCAAGGCGGACGAAGTCGCGGGTCGTGAGATGGCGGCGATGCAGCAGGGCATGGGCCTGCCGCCGGGGTTCAAGCTGCCGGGAATGTAAACGCCCGGCGACGGCGGTTTGCCGTCTGTCGATTTTGCACAAGTGTTGCTCCCCGATTTGATCCACTCTTCAATCAGATGATCGAATTGGGGAGATTCGCATGTTTCGTGCCGCTTTGCCGCTGATCGCGGGGTTGCTTGCCTCGTCCGCTCTCGCGCAAACCCCGAAGGAGGAATTGGCCAAGCCACCCGCCAACGCCCGGCATCTGGTGATCCAGTCGACTGGTGGAAAGCATGGCGAAAGCTGGTCGTGGGTGCTGCCCGACGGCACCCGGATGGGGCGCGAATCGATGAACCTGCGCGGGCAGGTTTGGGAAGTCGACTACAAGGGCAAGCCGGGCAAGGACGGCATGCCCGATGTCATCGCGATCCGGGGAGTGACGCCGCAGGGCGATGCCGCGGAATCGTTTTCCCGCAGCGGCAACAAGGCGGACTGGAAAAGCCAGATCGACGCTGGCGCCAGTACCACGGCGCAGGGCAAGTTTTACACGCCCGTTGGCGGAACGATGGACCTCAACGCCTGGCTATTTGAGCGGCTGCTCGCCAGTCCGGGGCGCAGCATGACGCTGCTGCCCGGGGGCACTGCTCACGCCGAGAAGCTGTCAACGCTGGTTGTCGGCAAGGGCAAGGCGGCAAAGTCCGTCACGCTGTGGCAGGTCATGGGGATAAACAACACGCCATTCCCGGTGTGGTCGGATGCGAAGGGCAAGTTCTTCGCCATGACCAACGGCATGGCATGGATTCCCGATGCCTATTCGGCCGACCAGAAGCAGATGGAAGCGGTTCAGGCCAAGGCCATTGCCGCGCAGGCGCCGATCCTGGCGAAAAAGCTGGTCACCGTTCCGCAAACGCCGGTCGCCTTCACCCACGTCAAGCTGTTCGACGCCGATGGCCGCCGTTTCCTTGCCGATCAGAGCGTGATCGTATCGGGCGGGGTTATCATGGCGGTCGGTCCCGCGGGATCGACACCCGTGCCCGCCGCCGCCAAGGTATTCGACGGGACCGGCAAGACGCTCGTTCCAGGGCTGTGGGATTGCCACATGCACTTTGGCGATGACTATACCGGGCCGCAGGAGCTGTCGCTGGGCGTCACATCGGTGCGTGATCCGGGCAACAACGATTTCCTGACGATCGACCGCGCCAAGCGCGCCGCCGCCGGGCAACTGCTTACACCGCACGTCTATCCAAGCTCTCTGATCGACGGCAAAGGCCCCTACACCGCGCAGGTCGCCAATGTCGCGACCAGCCAGGACGACGCGCTGGCGCTGGTCCGCAAGGCGAAGGCTGACGGTTTCACCGGAGTAAAGTTCTACGGCACTTTCAATTACCGGTGGCTTCCCGCGGCGATAGCCGAGGCGCACCGGCTGGGCCTGCACGTCCACGGCCATATCCCGCATGGCATCCGCCCCAGCGAGGCGGTGAAGGACGGCTATGACGAGATCACCCACATCAACTGGATCGTGATGGAAGGCGTGCCGGCCAAGGAACTTGATACCGATAACGGCATCAACCGCTTTCAGGCGCCCGGTCGCTACGCCAAGGACATGAACCTTGACGGCCCCCAGATGGCGGGCCTGATCAAGACCATGGCGGACAGGCAAATCTATTCGGATCCGACCATGGTGGCCTTTGAAGGACTCTACGTGCCGGAAAACGGTGAACTGTCGCCGTCCTACGCGCCCTTTGTCGGTACTTTGCCGCCCGCGGTAGAGCGTGGATTCAAGAGCGGCGGTTTCGCTCCGCCCGCCGGATTGACCCGCGCCGACTACCGCGCAAGCTGGACCAAGATGGTCGAGTTGCTCGGCAAGATGCATGCGGCGGGCGTGCCGATTGTGGCGGGAACTGACGGCTCGGGCATCGAGCTGATCCATGAGCTTGAGATATACCGCCAGGCTGGTTTCAGCGCCGCCGACGCGATCGCCGCCGCGACGATCGTTCCGGCCCGTCTGGTGGGCAAGGACAAGCAGACCGGCTCAATCGCTCCGGGCAAGGCCGCCGATCTTTTCCTCGTCGAAGGTGATCCCGAGGCACGGATCGGCGACCTGCGCCAGACCCGCGTGGTGATGATGGACGGCAAGCTGATGGACGCCGATGCCCTGCGCGCAGCATCAGGCTTTTCAGGTCGACCGAAGAACTAGGTGCTTGGTCCCGTCATCTGAAACCATGCAAAAGCGGACGCTTGGTATCCGGCCAACACCCCGTTAAAAGGGCGGTGGTCGCGCACTCTGGATTCTGGAGGCGACCATGCGGGGAAAAGGGATAGGCTGGGCAGCGGCATTGCTGTGCGCAACACTTGGTGGGGCGCCGGCAATGGCGCAGTCCGTGGCGGGCGGCGTGAGCGAGACGGCGTTGCGCTCGGTCATCGAATCAATGGGCTTCGCACCGACCAAGCTCAACAAGGGCTTTCTGATCAAGGTCACCCGCGACAAATGGACCTTGTACGTTCAACTGGTCCTGAGCGATGATGGCACCAAGTTGGGGATGAATGCCAATCTTGGAGAAGTGAACGTCGATGCGGTTACCGCCGTGCAGTGGCGCAACATCCTGGTCGAGAATGGCGATATCGACCCGTCGCAGTTCTTCCTGAATGCCGACACAAAGAAGTTGTATCTCCACCGCGCGCTCGACAACCGTAACATGACGCCGCAGTACCTTGCGAGCCAGCTCGACATTTTCATGGGCCAGGTGATTTCGACCGAGAAGGTCTGGGGCGGGATTACCCACTAGGCGCCCGTCCTGTCGGCCGGTGTTGTATCCATGCGCCCGCATTCCACAGCCTCGCGCGGTCGCGCCATTGCACGGACTACGGCGCGACCCCATATCCGCATGCAAACCCCGGTTCTGTCCGGGCGGCGTGGAAATGCGCCGTATTCGATCGGATATATGATGACCAAGCTTCTCCCCCTGTTGCCCCTTCGCGACATTGTCGTCTTTCCCGGCATGGTCGTGCCGCTGTTCGTGGGCCGCGATAAGTCGGTCGCCGCGCTGGAAACAGCGATGGCGTCGGCGGACGACAAGGACATTTTCCTTCTCGCGCAACTCGATCCCGGGTGCGACGATCCCGACGAGGAAGACCTCTACGATGTCGGCGTGATCGCCACGGTCCTGCAATTGCTCAAGTTGCCCGACGGAACGGTCCGCGTGCTGGTCGAGGCCAAGCAGCGCGCATCGCTGGAAGACCTGCGGGTCGAAAGCGGCGCGAACGGTGAGCTGGTCGTCGCCCAGGTGAGCGAGGTCGATGCCGTTTCCGTCTCGGGCAACGAGGTCGCGGCGATGATGCGCTCGGTGGTGGAGACGTTCGCCGAATATGCCAAGCTCAACAAGAAGCTGCCGACCGAGGCGGGCGAGAACCTGGGCGAGATCGTTGACGCTTCGTCACTCGCCGATGCCGTCGCTTCCCATATCCAGGCGAAGGTTTCGGACAAGCAGGCGCTGCTGTCCGAAAGCGATCCGCTCAAGCGGCTGGAAATGGCCTACTCGTTCATGGAAGGCGAGCTGGGCGTCCTTCAGGTAGAGCGGCGCATCCGCGGGCGCGTGAAACGCCAGATGGAAAAGACCCAGCGCGAATATTACCTCAACGAGCAGTTGAAGGCGATCCAGTCCGAACTGGGCGGCGGCGACGAGGGCGAGGCGAACGAGATCGCCGAGTTGCAGGCGAAGATCGACAAGCTCAAGCTGTCAAAGGAAGCGCGCACCAAGGCCAACGCCGAAGTGAAGAAGCTCAAGTCGATGCAGCCGATGAGTGCGGAGGCGACGGTCATCCGCAACTATCTCGACGTGCTGCTTGGCCTGCCATGGGGCAAGAAGAGCAAGCTCAAGAAAGACATCGGCGCGGCGCAAGCGGTGCTTGATGCCGATCACTACGCGCTCGACAAGGTCAAGGACCGGATCGTCGAATACCTTGCGGTCCAGGCGCGGACCAACAAGCTCAAGGGGCCGATCCTGTGCCTCGTCGGGCCTCCGGGCGT